>JBATLA010000164.1:0-1561 GCA_049669945.1 Polyangiales bacterium
CGGCCCATCGCAACTTCCGTATCCCAGATGTGGGCGACGGCGTCGTGGTGCGCGTGACTCCAAGCAAGCAGCGAGCGAGCCGTTGGAGCTCCCATGAGAACAGCAAGCCCGACCAGGGTAACGACGCGTGCCCTCGGGGATGGGACAAAGCGCGCCGACAGGGCCGACACGACTGTCCAGGCGCCGACCCAGCCGAGGCCCAAGAACAAAGCAGGTGTGAGGGGTTGGTACCTCCCACCGTGACCCGTCGTGGGGAGCAGAACCATGTAAACGGCGATGTGCGTGACGCCCCACAGAAGCAGGGTTCCGAAGCGGATCCATCGCCGTTGAAAGACCACAAACGCGCCTCCCAACCCAAGACCCAGAACGATCCAGAAAAGAAGCCCATCGGAGGACACGGCCAAGGCGTGCTCCGCAAGCCTCTCCGCCCACATGGCCAACATCCTCTCCGCGAGCTCGACGGGCCCAGCAGTAGGGACGTCTTGGAACCACATGATGCGGCGTCCTTCTAGGGTCGAGGGTCGCGCGTCGCCCGTCGCCTCGGCCATGGTCCATGCATAGAGGGCGACTGCGACGAAGCAGGGCGCCGCGATTGCGATGAGATCGCGCCACGCCCGACGTGTCCACGGTAGCGCCAGGGCGAGAACGCCGAGGAGCGCCCCGGCCTCTGGACGCGTCAGAAAGAGCAGAGCGAGGGTGATGCCGCACGCCCACGCGCGCAGCTGCCGATGCTCTCCCGGTTCTGTCCAGAGCCAGATCGCGAGAGTCGAGAGAAACACGAGCAGCATCGACTCCATGCCCGACAAGGTGAACCACACGAAGTTCGATGCGGTCGCCGCGAACGCCGCGCTGCCGAACGCAAGCGACAGTGGGGCGCCGTCGCGATGCAGCATCGCCAACCACAACTGACCAGTCCCGATGAAGAGGATCGCGTTGACGAGGAAGGCAAACAACGCCGGCTGCATGCCGAGCCACGCGTGATTGGCAGCCACGATAGCAGCCCATGCGAGGCTCGTTGCTGCCGAGCCGAAGCGCTCGGACGTGTACCCGAGGACGCCGGTCTCGGCGAACGTGCGCCCGACGACCTGGTGTATCCACGCGTCGTCCAGCGGGAATCCGTGCTCGAACGACGTCAGCCGAGCGATGCAGTACAGTGCGCTTGCCTGCAACAAGAGCAATAGGCCGTGAGCCCATTTCCACTGCGCCTGCTTTTCACCCACCGGTCCGAATCACCCTCGGGTGGTCATAGCCGAACCACTTCACGACGTGCAAAAAGTGACCCCGTTCTCGGCGCGGGTATACTGCCGATTTGGGGGCGTTGACCAGGGAAGTCACCAGCACGCGGAGTGCGGAGCTAACGGCAGGGCAGACCTCGCTCGTCATCATGCTTGTGGCGTGCGTCGCGCACTACTGGATCTGCTTGACGCTGACCTCCGAGATCGCGCTCGACGTCGATCCGATCAATCTGCTCTACGGGATGCGCGAATTCAACATCGCGCACTATGCTCCGCATCCCCCCGGCTATCTCGTCTACGTCTGGATGCTGCGCGGTCTCCATGCG
>JBATLA010000165.1:0-4713 GCA_049669945.1 Polyangiales bacterium
ACTTCGCGACGTTCCGGAGGAACCCGCTGTCCCGCTGGCCTCGTCGCAAGACGCGCGGCGCCACGGCGGAAAGGACCTCGTCGGTTTGATCGCCGGTCATGACCCCGATCTCGTGGAGGAACATGACGAGTCGGGCGTTGTGGCTCATGAGCACGCGCGGAGCGAGGAACTCGGTGAGATCGTCGATCAGCGCCTGGGTCGTCGGATACCGGTTCGCGGGCATTTTCTGAAGGCAGCGGGCCATGATGCGCTCGAGCTTGCGCGGCACCTCGACGCCGACCTTCTTCGGCGGCGCGTAGCGATCGAGTCGAATCTTTTGCATCACCGTTCGCGCCTCGTCTTCGACGAAGGGCTTGCGGCCGGTGAGCATCTGGTAGAGCACGATGCCGACAGAAAAGATGTCGCTCCGGAAGTCGAGCTTGTCGCCGAGGATCTGCTCTGGGCTCATGTAGCTCGGCGTTCCGAGGCCGGTGCCGGTTTCCGTGAGATCGCGGAACCGCTCGTGACGCGCGATGCCGAAGTCCATCAGCTTCACGTCGCCTTGCATCGAAACCATGATGTTCGCCGGCTTGATGTCGCGGTGAATGATGCCGCGGAAGTGCGCGTAATCGAGCCCGCGCGCGAGTTGCAGCGTAATGAGCGCGGCGATGTCCGGCGGCAGACGAGGCGAGCGTTCGAGCAAATCGTAGAGGTCGATGCCGTCGACGTACTCCATGATGATGAACATCGAGCGGCCGTCTTTGAGGAAATCGATGACGTGCAGGATGTTCTCGTGCTGGAGCGACGCCATGAAGTGCGCCTCGCGCTCGAAGCGTTCGGCGAACTGGCTATCGATGGCGATCGACGGTTTCAGCGCCTTGATCGCGACGCGGCGATTGAGCGGTTCCTGGATCGCTTCGTAAACGACAGCCATGCCCCCGCTGCCGATTTCACCGAGAACGCGGCACGTTCCGATACGCTCAACCATCGCGATCAATCACGGTAGGTGTGGGCTCAGGCGGTGTCAACGACGGCCGGAAGTTTTTAGAAAACCGACACTTAGGGCGGAGACGCGCTTGGCTCAGCGGGGAGGATGCAGAGACCCCGCTCGACCCAATCCGTGCCGCCCCGGCCATCACGAATCACGAAGTGGAAACGGACGAGCTGCCCGCCCTCTGGGGCGCTGTCGGCGGGCTGCCAATTCGTGAGCACGGAGGTCGCGGGCGCGGTGATGAAGGAAAACGAAGTCGAGTAGCCGCCACCGTCGGCCAGCCAGCTCACCTGAATCTCTTCGGTGAGCTCTTGGTCGTCCACCGTGAACGTCTGGAGGCTTTCTTGCGTCACGGCGAGATTGACCGTCGAAGGGTCATCGCCGGCGCGCGGGTGCGCCATCTGCTGCGCCTCGGAAAGATCCGCGAGGTCGGCCGCACAGCCCGTGCTCGGTGCATCGCGGGGAACCGCTTGATCGTAGGGAGGCGGCCAAGGCCCACCGTTCAACACGATGCTGAGAAGCTCTGGATTGAGATTGGGGTCGCTCGGATCGTCTTCGATGGGAATGCTGATTGTGACGAAACGCCCTTCGATGGGGCGGTTGTCCTGCTCCGCTGGACCCTCACAGGGCTGAAGATCGTCGGTCTCACCCATCAAGAAACGAAGGATCGCGTCCGGCGAGGGTGTGCCATTCGAGCAGACCACCCCCTGCAAGAGCACACTCGTTGCCTGCGCCGTGTCGAGCTCTTCTTGGGAGGGAACCGGAAACCGCACGATCGGAGTGGCAAGCGGATCCTCCGGAGGGGTCGCGACACAGCCGTCACAGGGCTCGATCGCGGGCCCGCAGATCGGCGCACCGAGAGTCACGGGCAATGGCACACAAGGAATGAGCACCCATTGCAAAAGCCCGGGCGACAAGGGCACCTCCTCGGGGACGTCGGACGCCGCAACGCCTTGATCGACCGCGAGGAGCGAGACCTGAACCTCGTCTTCCGGGCTCGGATTGGCCCGCTCCGGCTCGCCTTCGACCTCAACCTTGGCCCCGACGACGCGGAAGTCGGTCACCACAGACGGGGGGACGAACATGTCGCCGCAGGCAACGAGAAAAAAGAGAAGGCTCGTGCACGAGAGGCGCATCACAGCTCCCCCCTGACGCCCAGGGCTGGAATGATCGGCAGACCCAGCAGCTCCGACTGCTGGCTGTAGTCGTAGTTGTAGATGACGCCCTCGCGGTTGCGTTGGTTGTACACATTGCGGATGTCGAGGAACACCGCCAGCTTCCACCCCTCGAAGATCCACTTCTTCTGAATGCGGATGTCGAGCATGTTGAACAGCGGGTTGCGCAACGAGTTCACGCGCCCGTCGATAGGAATGTAGACGTCGTTGAGCGCGTCGTAGATCGAGCCGATGACCGGCGTGTACGGGTTGCCGCTGACCAGCCGAAACAGGCCACCGATCTCCCAGTTGCGAGGGAAGTTGTAGACGAAGGCCGCCGTTAGAATGTGCGTTTGGTCGAAATCGAAGAGGCGCCAAGGTTCGTTCGGGCCGTCTTGGCGCTCGCTGCGCGACAGCGTGTACGAGAGGTAGCCGAAGTATTGTCGCCCCTCCGCTGGCCTGAAATTGATGGCGAACTCGGCGCCGTAGATGCGCCCGATGCCGTCGTTGGTGTAAAACGGGGGAACGCCACCCGTCGTCGAGACCGGGCGATTCCAAAGGTACTTGTAGAAGCCTTCAACACCGAATCGGACCCCGGGGAAGGCATCGTATTCCCAACCTGCGCCGAGGTGCAGCGCTTGGATGGGGCTGAGATCGGGGTTCCCGATGTTGGTGTCCGACTCCTGGAACTCGGGTGCCTGGCTGAAGAGCCCGGCCCCCAGCTTCACCCGCATGTCCTTGCGGACACTGAAGATGGTGGTGACGCGAGGGTCCACGGAAAACGATGTGATTTCGCTGTAGTAGTCGAGACGAAGTCCGACGATGAGCCGCACGATGTCCCCGAGGCGCGCGTTGGTCTCGAGGTACACAGCGGGCCGAAAGACGGTGGTGTCGACGGCTGCAATCACCTGCTCCTGGCCGGCAAGCGACCCCTGTTGGCTTCCGGCACCCTCCTGTGTATCCGGTTGTGGACCGACGTAGTCGAGCTTGATCGGCGCGGTGAAGACGTCGACACCGGTGATCAGGTCGACCCTATCCGTAATCCTGTAGCGCCACTCGCCGCGACCGTAGGTCTGGATGAACGTTCCCTCGAGACGGAACGAGTTGCCCAATCCGAAAGCGATCTTGGTGGGGCCGACGTTGAAGGCGAGCTGTTGATCGACTCTTTCACCCACCTTTCGGGTCCAGTCGATTTGGTTGTTGTAGAAGCTCGTGTTGAGCTCGGTGTTGCCACGAACCGCGGGGTCGACATCGTCTGTCTCTTCCAGCAGCAGCTCGAGACGATCGTTCGAGCCATACGCCGAGATGCGAACCCGGTCGCGTTTCGTCGGGAGGAAGTTCAACTTGAACTGATAGTCGAGGTAGACCGGCGCCTGCGTCACGCCAATGTCATCGGGGGCGACGGCAGGAAAGATCAGATCGAGCAAACTTCGGCGGAGGCCGCCGGAGATCTGCACCTTGTCTGTGATCGGCCCTTCGAGCGTGATGAACGTATCGATGACCGAGATCTCGGCGACGCCGTGGATTCTATCTTTGGCCGGATCGCGCGTCGTGACTTCGAGAATGCCGCCCGTGCGTCGTCCGTAGCGGACCGAGAAATTGCCCGGATAGAAGTCGATCTCCTCGAGCATGTAGGAGTTGTAGACGCTGGTGAGACCACCAAAGTGATAGATCAGCGGCACCGGAACCCCATCGATGAACGACTCGCTGTCCCCGGGCGCAGAGCCGCGAACGATCAGCAATCCGATGCCGAAGGGAGGCCTCGCCACGCCAGGCAAGAGCTCGACGGCGCGAAGGGCGTCGCCTCGGGAGCCGGGAATACGCGTGAGCTCTTCTTTGTCGATCGTGCGCTTGATGACCTCGCGAGGGGGCGCATCGACCACTGCGGTCGCGCCGTACCCCTGGTACGCCGACCGCTTCTTGGTGCCCAATCGGTAGATCACTTGGGTGACCTGGCCCGCAGAGAGCTGTTCCCGCGCGCTCAGCTCGCCGAACTCGCTCGCGGACACCTGAACGTCGTACTCCCCCGGTTCGAGATCGGTCGCGATGAATGTGCCGTCGGGGCCTGCGACCAACTCGCGTACGAGCTCACCGCGCTCATTGGCAATCTCGACGAGCGCCGCGCCGACCGGAGAGTCGTCCTCGGAAAGAAGCACAGTGCCGGACAGCCAACCCGTGGTGAGCTCCTCAGGCGGGGCCTTGAGCTCGAAGACGTAGCGATAGCGAATGCGGGCCGCGAGCGGCTCCCAGTCTTTGCGCGCGGGCTCGAAGACGAACTGGCGCGCCGCTGCGAGCGCAGCCTCGTCGAACGCCTTGCCACCGGACCTCGCGACGCTGACCTCGGTGACGAGCCCGTCTTTGCCGACCACGATGTCGAGCTCGACATCAACCTCATCCGGCGCTTCCTCCCCTGTTTCCGGATAGTCGGCCTCGACGAACCGAATCAGCTTGGGCGGAGTGATCAACGGCTTGCCATCAGACGCCCCCTCCGTGACGGGGGAGGTCTGAGCGCGCGCCATGTCGGCGAACACGCAAAGGAATAGCAGCGCACCAACAAGCCGAAGCACGCGGTCAGCATAGCCCAGCTAC
>JBATLA010000166.1:0-1913 GCA_049669945.1 Polyangiales bacterium
GGTGGGAAGTGCCCCGCGAAAGCTACCCGGTGGGTAGGGCGGGCTACCTCAAATGGCGCACCGACTTGTACAAGCGTCACGGCGACACTGCCGCCGAGATCATGGTGAGTGTCGGCTACGACGTCGAAACCATCGAGCGCGTTCGAACCCTCCTTCGGAAGCGAGGTCTCAAGACCGACCCTGATGTTCAACTGCTCGAAGACGTGATCTGTCTCGTGTTCCTCGAGCACTATTTCCACGACTTTGCGAAGAAGCACGACGAGGAGAAGCTGGTCTCCATCGTTCAGAAGACCTGGAATAAAATGACGGAGCGGGCGCACGCGGCAGCGCTTCGACTCGCCTACGCGGCCGAAGACCTCGCGGTCATTCAGAAGGCGCTTGTCGACGCTTAGTTTCCGGGGGAATCGAATAGGTCACCGTCGCGTGAGCGACTGGTGCGTCGGACCCGTCTGAGTAAATGGTGACTCGTCCGACCGCGAGCCGCCTCCCGAGCTTCAGCATTTCGGTCTCGGCGATGACGTCCGCCGGCTTCGGCGCGCGGAGGAAGTCGATGTTGAGATTCGTCGTCAACGCCAGCGCCACGGGTCCGACCATCGCGAGCACCAAGTAGTACATGCCAGTGTCCGCAATCGCCATCAGGGTAGGTCCGGAGACGGTTCCCCCGGGACGCAAGTTGCGCTCAGTCACCGGAACGCGGACCTTGACAAAGCCCTCTCGAAGCTCCTCGATCTGCGCGAGCGAAGGGTGTTGCGGAAAGGCTTGCCTGACGAAGTCCATCACCTCGTCGCCACTCATCTTCAGCATCAGAGCTTCAGCCGTCCTTCCTTGACGTCGATCCAGCGTTCTTCCGTGAGCATCTCGTAGCCAGCGTTCGTCCGAACGTAGAGCGGGTCGCTGATCTTCGCCGGATCTACGCCGTCTTTTCGGAGATCGTTCTTCTGAATCTTGAAGGTGCCCGTCTTCGCGAGGCCTCCCATGACTCGGACGAAGCGCGGTTGTGCGTATGAAGGGAGGTCCGATACGGCGCGCCAGAATCGGTCGGGATCGAAGTCGCCGGATGGAACGACGGCCGCGAGCCCGGCCTGTCCCTCCATGTTCGGAACCGACACGCCAACCACCGTGGCTTCGTCGATGCCGTCCCCGTGGGTAATCACGTCTGCGACCTCTGCGGTCGAGACGTTCTCGCCCTTCCAACGAAACGTGTCGCCTATCCGATCCACGAAATAGAAGAAGCCGTCGCTGTCTCTGCGCAAGAGGTCACCTGATCGGAAGTACTGGTCTCCCTTTCGAAAAACGTTCCGAAGAAGCTTCTTCTCGGTGGCGGCCTCGTCGGTGTAACCGCGATACGCGAGGCCACCGGCAGAAAGTCTGGGCACTCGAATGAGAAGCTCGCCGACCTCGTCCGGCCCGCAGGCGATGCAGAAGCCGCGCGGATTCCGGACATGCTCGTCGCTGTCGACATCATATTGAACGAGCCGAAGCCAGCCTGCGCCGCCGAGCGGGACGCGGCCTACCGACCCCTCGCGACCGCTGATGTTCGCGATGAACCCCGGGGCCTCCGTGGCACCATAGAACTCCCGAACTGTGTCGATTCCGAAGCGGGTCTTGAAGCGTGGCCAGATATCAGGGCGGAGGCCGTTCCCAACCGCGACCCGAATCGGGTTCGGACTCTCCCTGGGATGCGGCGGTGAGTTGACCAAGTACCGGCAGAGCTCCCCGATGTAGAGGAGCGCCGTCGCGTTGTACCGATGCACATCGTCCCAGAAGGCGCTCGCACTGAACGAGCGGCGTATCGCCATCGGGACGCGGCAGATCATGGCCGACGCAGCGCCCAAGAGCAGCCCGTTCGCATGGTAGAGCGGGAGCACGCAGTAGAGCTTGTCTCCCGGCTCGAACTGGTACATCAGCGGTCC
>JBATLA010000167.1:0-5087 GCA_049669945.1 Polyangiales bacterium
CGTCATGCTTGGCATTGCTGACTTTTTTCGACTTCGGCCCCGGAACATTCGGATGCGGTTCTTCCGGGACCTTGCGCTCGTCATCGTTCTGACGTCCGGGGCGGTTGTGGCCCTCGCGATTTCGAGCGCGTCGAGCGCTGCGCGGAGCACGGCGCGGGTTCACATCGAACGCGCGTCGACGCAGGCACGGCATGAATTCGGCACTCGCATGGAGCCCGTGGATCGACGTCTCCGACTGGTCTGGGAGTGGGGCAAGGCCGGACTGCTTCCGCTCACAGACCGGTCGACGGCGCTCGCCAAGCTTGCCCCCGTGCTCGAGCCGCTCCCGATGGTCACCGCTCTCATCATTGCCGACTCGAAGGGCAAGGAGTTGCTGCTCTCGCGCTGGTACGACGAGAACGAAGCGCTGCGAGGGTGGACGACCCGGACCCGAGGGCTTCCTCACGCCAAAGGGAAACTTCTTCGTGAGCACTGGAGTCCCGACCGCGAGCGCGTCGGAGACGAATGGATCGAGCTGCCCGGCTACGTCCCGATGGAGCGGCCCTGGTTTGCAGGAGCCGAGCGCGCCTCCTCTGAGGACAGCGTCTATCGAAGCGAGCCGTACGAGTTCTTCGAGCAGAAGCGGCTCGGGGTCACCGAATCGATGCGCTGGTCGGCGGAGGACGGCAACACCCACGTGGTCGCGTTCGACCTGCTCCTGGGAGACCTCTTTGCGGTCGTCAGCGAGATTGAGGTCAGCGAAGGTGGCGAGACGTTCTTGTGCGACGGCGAAGGCCGAGTGTTCGTGCCGTACCGCGCGCTCGCAGAAGGCGAGACTCCGGTTGGGCCTCAGCACGCGTTCGTGGCGCCCGAAGAGACCGGCAGTGCTGTCATTCAGAGTGCGGTCGCAGCCTGGAAAAAGGGTGGGCAAACCCCGGAGGAACCGGTCTCGTTCCAAACCGGCGACGTGCCGGGCTGGGCGGGGTTCCACCTGGTGGATCCAATGGCGGGCGTCTGGATGGGTGTCGCGGTGCCCAACCCCGAGATCTTCGGTTCGACGATCGACTGGACACCCCAGGTCATCGTCCTGCTCTCGTTGATCCTTCTGGGCGGCTTGCTCTTCGCCGTGACGCTGGTGCGCAAGTACGGTCATCAACTCAAGGACGTGCCGAAGCAGCTCGTCCGCCCGAGGACTTTCGAGCACGACGTGCAACGCCTCATCGCGCGCGGCGAAGGTCCGACGCTCGAGTTCAAATCCACGGTGCGCATGAACCTCAAGAGCGGAAAGCTCGGCAAGGAGATCGAGCTTGCTTGGTTGAAGGGCGCGACCGCATTCATGAACACCGATGGGGGCACCCTGCTGATCGGCGTCAGTGACGACGGCGAGGTCCTTGGCCTCGACCCCGATCAATTCGACAACGAGGACAAGTGCCGCCTCCACCTGAAGAACTTGGTCAACCAGCACATTGGCGCCGAGCTCTCGCCGTTCATTCGCTTCGAGGTTGGCGCCATCGACGGGAAGACCATCGCGGTCGTGCAGTGCGAGCGTTCCCCCGACCCCGTGTTCCTTCGCGCCAAGAGCCGGGAAGCGTTCTACATCCGAAGCGGCCCTTCGAGCGTCGAGCTCACTTCGAGAGAGGTCCTCGAATACGTCGCGCGCCGCAGCTAAAGAGCGCGAACCCCCACTGCCCGAGCTCAGACCGCCTCTCCCCTGGACCGCGTACACGAGGGCCTGTTCGCCAGGCGGCCGGATGCGCAGGCGCTATCCGATCTTGCTGAGGGTGCTCTCGTCGGTGTGCGCAAAGAGCTCTGTTTGGCCCTTGATCTTCAGCTGCGTGTTTTGGCTGTAGGACCACGAGCCGTCTTCATTGGCGGTGAGCTCGATGTCGTAGCGGACAGTTTGGAACTCCTCGTCGAGGAACGGGCCGGAGCAGATGCCGAAGATCTGGCTGCCGACCTCCGCGGAGAGCTTCATCGTTTTCGCGTCCGGCTCAACCGTGCCACCCGCGAGCACCGTCACGCCGCGCGGGACGATGAAGGTGAGCATTACCTGCTTGGCCCTGGCGTCCCAGAGCCAGTAGCCGAGCTCTTCGTGGAAGGAGTCGTCCACGCCGATCCGCCATGCGGTCTTGGCGTATCGCAGCCCGTAGAGCGACTGCTCGTGGTTCTCCACGAGCCCGATGGGCTCGAGCACGACCCGCTCACGAAACGCGTTGTGCTCGATGGTGACACGGTCGTCGTCGGGCGAGTCGTCCTCGCCCTTGTCGCCCTCCCAGACGCCAGCGAAGGGCGCGAGCGGACCGAGGTTCACGATGTTTGGATCAGTCATGGCAACTCAGGCTGTTTCAACTTTCCGCCGCAGTCCAGCGCCCCGAGGAACGCTACCAACGACGCCATCTCCGCGTCGCTCAAACCCCGATCCGTTAGAATCGCGGTCTTGTTCTTGTTGTCGATGCCGCCCGTAGCCATGATCTTCACGGCTTCTTCGAGGGTCGCCACCGAGCCATCGTGGAAGTACGGCGCGCTCTTCGCGACGTTCCGCAGTGACGGGATCTTGAACGCGGCCCAGTCGGCGTCGTTGCCGCTCACCTTGGCGCGACCAACATCCACTTCGGCTTCCGGCTTCCCCGCCGTGCCAATGCCAACGTTGTAGTAGAGGCCGCCCGGAACCGCCATCGCGCTCGAGAAGAGAGGCGGCGCGTGACAGACCGCGCACTGCCCCTTGCCCATGAAGACGCCCCACCCCGCCTTCTGCTCCTCGGCAAGGGCGCTTTCGTCACCTTTCGCAAAGCGGTCGTAGGCGGTGTCATCGCAGATCAAGGTTCGTTCGTATGCCGAGATCGCCTTCGCGATGGTGTCCGGCGTCGCCCCTTCTTTGGGAAAGACTTTCTTGAACTGCTTCTTGTAGCCCTTGATCTTCCCGATCTCTGCCGCCTTCTTTGCGAGGTTCTCCGCGCCGACACCCATGTTGCCGCCGCCCCAGGCGCCCTTGGCCTGGGCCTCGAGGCTGCCCGCACGGCCATCCCAGTAGAACGCCTCGAAGTACGCCGTGTTCCAGATGACTGGGCTATGACGCGTCAATGGTTTTTCTTGCGCGCCGACGGCGGTCGGCGTCTCGCCACCGTTGCCATGCTCGTTCTGATGGCAGCTGTAGCAAGCACGCGAGCCATCCACGCTCAAGCGCGCATCGAAGAACAGTTGGTGCCCGAGGGCTATCTTTTCGGGTGACTGCGGGTTGTCGGCCGGGACCTTCACGCCGGGAAACGCAGACGGTGCTGGAGGCAACTCGACCTTCTCTGTTGGGGCTTCCGCGGCGGGCGCGGCCCCTTTTTCCTCTGCAGGCTTGCCCTTGCAGGATGTCAGCGTGAATAGGAGGGCGGCGGTCGTTGCGGCAAGCCGCAAGCTGTTCGATGTGCTCGGCATGGTGGGAGTATCGTGATGCCCGCATAGAGTGGCAAGGCTAGACCGTCGTCATGGCGTGGATTCAACTCATCATCGCAGGGCTCTTCGAGTGGGGATGGCCCGTGGGCCTCAAGCTCGGCTTGGCAGAGGAAGGGCTCCGCTGGGGCTGGATTGTCTTTGCCGTCGCCTGCATGGCCCTCAGCGGCGGCTTCTTGCTCTACGCTCAGAAGACCATTCCGATGGGCACCGCCTACGCGGTTTGGACGGGCATCGGCGCGGTCGGCGCGTTTGTTCTCGGCATCTTGTTTTTTGGGGAGGCTGCGACCCTCGCGCGCTTCTTTTTCGTCGGCCTCATCGTCGCGGGCATCGTCGGCCTCAAGATCTCGACTTG
This sequence comes from Polyangiales bacterium, assembly GCA_049669945.1. Lineage (GTDB taxonomy): Bacteria > Myxococcota_A > Polyangia > Polyangiales > Houyiibacteriaceae > SG8-38. Next base: position 3,773 of record JBATLA010000167.1, read on the forward strand.
AGGGCTTCGGCGAGCGCCCTGGCCTCGACGATGTTGTCTTCGATCGAGCAGTAGGTCCACGCTCCGTACCGGCCTATCGAATGCACGCCGTTGGCGGCAAGCAGGGACTTCTTCTCAGCGGCCAGCGCTTCCGACTCTGCCGTGACGTGGACGTACGCGGGGTCGAGCAGCACGTCGTGTGAAGCAAGGAGCGCCTGGCCGTCGAGGACGCCACAAGCTTGAAGGTCGGCCAACACGCGTGCTTTCATCGCGCCGCGATCGTCGGCGTCGAGCTCCACCTCGCGCGGCAAGCCGATCTCGACGTAGAGGCTCATGCGCGCAGAGCCGAAGATGTTGTCGTAGAAACCCACCCGGTAGAACGAGAGATCCCGCTGGGGATAGTAGATCCAATGGACGCCCCGAGGGCCTTTGCTGTCGAACCCCAGGTTGAACACCAGCACCTTGTTGTGGCTCAGCACCGAAGGGTCGTAGGCGAGGCCGCACATCTCGAGCAGCCGGGGCAACGGCGCACTGCTGACCAATCGCTCGTAGTGGATCGTGCGCCGGTTCGTCGTCGCGACCTTGCGCTCGAGGTCCACGCGCTCCAGCCGCTCGCCCAAGCAAATACGCCCGCGATCCACGCCCTGGGCAAGCGCCTCGACGTACTGAATCGCCCCGCCAGCAGGGTACGTGAACGTGGCGTTGTAGCCCTCGTCTCGTACCGCGTCGTCTCTGTCGAGGATCTCCGCCAGGCTCGCGTGCGGGAAGAACCGCCCCACCGCGTCTGCGTCGAGTCTCCGGAGGTCCGTCGCGTAGAGCTTCTCGTTGTAGGGGAGCAAGAACTTGTCGGTGATGCCCCGCCCGTAGCGCGAATAGAGCATGTCCTTGAAGCTTTCGCCCCGAGCTTCGGTGCGTTCTTCGAGGCCACGGACGCACTCTTCGTACTCGGTCTCCGGTAGCTGGTGGATGTTCTTCTGGAACGGATAGTCGATGAACTGGTCGCCGTACCAAATGCGGCTGTCACGTTGCACGCGGAGGACCTGCCCGCTCATTCGATCGACGAGGTCCTTCTCGATCTCGGGATGGCGAAAATGAAAGAAGTGTCCCGAGTAGTCCCAAATGAATCCGTCACGCTCGACCGTGCGGCAGTAGCCGCCAATCTCGTCCTCAGCCTCGACGATGAGGTAGTCCTCTGGTCCCAGCGCGTCCGCAAACGCGAGGCCGCTCACCCCCGCACCGATGATCAAGTCGCGCGTGCGCTCCACGCTACTGGCTTACCACAGCGTCGCCGCCGGTCCTGAATCCGCGCACGACGCGAAGCCCCTCTCCGTCGCGC
>JBATLA010000168.1:0-8671 GCA_049669945.1 Polyangiales bacterium
CCGCAAGCATGAGCGGCGCTTCCAATCGCTCGGCCCACATCACGCCTACGAGGGGCACGACCCACAGAGTGCCGATGACTCCGAAGACGAATCTGCCTCCGAACACAATGCCGACGTAAAGGAGCGCCGACTTCACGACGGTGAGGGCCGTGATTGTGAAGCCTCGTCCTCGAGTGCGTTGGTGATATCCTCGCGTCTCGTCCGTTCGCTAGCGTCGGCACGAGAACCGCGCCACAGCTAGGAGATTCCGCGAGATGAGGAGATGACGGTACTCGCTTGGATCGTTGCTAGCGGCCTCGGAATGAGCGCGATCGCACTGGTGGGGAGCTTCACGCTTCTTCTGAAGAAGTCCACGCTCGATCGAATCGTCATGCCTCTCGTCGCTTTTGCGGCCGGTTCGCTCCTGGGAGGCGCGTTTTTCCACATGCTCCCAGCCGCGTCGCAGAGCATCGCCGACCCTGTATCGATGTACGTGTGGACATTGGCCGGGTTCACTGCGTTCTTTGCCCTCGAGCAGTTCCTACACTGGCACCACTGCCATCGAGCTTCTTCGGACTGCAAGGAGCCGCTGACTTACTTGATCTTGGTCGGAGACGGCCTACACAATTTCCTAGGCGGCCTGGGCGTTGGAGCATTGTTTCTCACGGATGTGCGACTCGGGATCGCAGCTTGGCTTGCCGCCGCCGCACACGAAATCCCGCAAGAGCTGGGCGACTTCGGCGTGCTGATTCATGGCGGATGGGGCAGACGCAAGGCCCTGCTGTTCAATTTGGTCTCGGGCCTCACATTCCTGGTTGGCGGTATCACCGCATGGATGGCCTTCCCGAAGTTCGAGATCTCCTTTCTCGTCCCCTTTGCTGCGGGAAACTTCATCTACATTGGAGCTTCCGATCTGGTTCCTGAAGTCAACAAGCACAGAGACCTCTTCACGAACATCATCTATTTCCTATGCTTCGTGGCTGGGCTTGGACTGCTCTGGCTGTTGCGTCTGGCACTCGCCCCGTGAGGAAGCCTTGTGAAGGACATGGGCCCGAGGCATGCTCGATCTAGGACGACGTCAGATGGGCATGTCTCTGGAGGAAGCGTTACGGGCAGCGCTCGATGACGAGTACCATGCGCGAGCTGCGTATCGCGCAGTGCTTGAGGCGTTTGGCGAGGTGCGCCCCTTCGTCAACATCGTGGAATCCGAAGAGCGGCACATCCAAGCATTGAAGCGACAGTGTGAGAAGCACGGATTCGTAGTGCCCGGCGACGAGTGGGCGGAACGCGTGTCGGCGCCCGAATCACTGAAGCAGGCGTGTGAGGATGCCGTGAAAGCGGAGCGCGAAAACGCTGCGCTGTATGACAATCTCATCGACGCAGCCCGTGAATACCCCGACGTTCAAGGGACGTTCCGTCAGCTCCAGGCTGCATCTCAGGAGCGTCACCTCCCCGCGTTCGAGCGGGCAGCAGGTCGTGAAGAAGGTTACGGCAGAGGCCGAAGAAGCGGGAGCCGTCAGCGGCGCCGGCATCGAGGCGGGTCTGACTGAGAGGTCTCTCGATGGGACGAACCTACATCACGGACCCGGAAGGGGCCCTTCCTTGCCGACTCCGAGTGGCTGCTCATCTGGGTCGAGTTGTGGGGAACGTACGAACCGAACGACCTCGTGCAGGACTAGCCTGCGCCCGCTCTCTACGCGAGCCTTGCATCACCTCACGCCGCCATTTTCCGTAGCCCTTCTCGCTTTGTGAGGAACCCCAGCACTTGGTTCCAACTCGGAGTGGTTAGAGGCGCCGACGCGAGCAGCGCGGGGCTTGGATGCCTAGCTCGCCTGCCCCAGAATCAGCGCCGCCGCCCGCTCCCCAACCATCATGCAGGGCGCGTTGGTGTTGCCGCCTGGCACCGAGGGCATGACGGACGCGTCGGCAACCCGAAGTCCTTCGACGCCGTGAACCTTGAGGCTCGGGTCGACGACGGCCATCGGGTCGACGCCCATCTTGCACGTGCCGACAGGGTGATACCCCGTGCACCCCCGGAGCTTGATCTCCTCGACCAGCTCTTGATCGCTCGCGCGCGCGGCCCCCGGACTCAGCTCTTCACCAATGTGCCCCGACATCGCCCGGTGCGTGCAGATCTCTCGAGTCTTGCGGATGGCGCGCATCAGCAGCGCCAGGTCTTCGGGTTCGGCGAGGAACGCAGGGTCGATGTGCGGCTCCAGGTCCGGCCGGTCGGAGCTCAAGCGCAGCTCACCGCGACTCTTCGGGTAGATCAGCGTCACCAGAATGGAAAGGCAGTGCCCCTTGTCGAGGTCCGGCTTCCCTGGCCCATCCTGATTCGGCGTGAAGTAGCCCCAAGGCATCGTGTGGAGCTGCACGTCTGGGATGGGAGCACGCTCCTCGCTCTTGATGAAGGCGCCCGCTTCGAAGTTCATGCGCCCGAACCAGCCGCCACCGACGAGGTACTCCTGAATCATCCCTCCGAGAAAATGAACCGTCGTTCCGCGATGGCGCGAGGTCGGCGAGCGATACGTAATCGGCACGAAGAGGTGGTCGTGCAGGTTCTGCCCCACCCCTGGCAGGTCGATTTCGACCTCGATTCCGTGCTCGCGCAAGTGCTCGGCCGGCCCGATGCCCGAGAGCATGAGGAGCTGCGGCGAGCCAATCGCGCCGCCGGACACAATCACCTCGCGCGTCGCGCGCACAAACTGTGTGCTGCTTCCGCGCAGATACTCGACGCCGGTGGCGCGGCCATTGTCGACCACGACGCGCCGCACCAGAGCCCTCGTCTCGACCTGGAAGTTCGCGCGCTCCGTGGCGGGCGCGACGTAACACTCTCCGACGCTGCAGCGAACACCGTCGGCCGCCGACATGTGAAACATGCTCGCGCAATGCTGGTTGTCGGCGTTGAAGTCGTCCCCGATGGGAATCCCGCACACCTCGGAAGTTGCCTCGAGGAAGGCATTCGAAACGGGGCTCACCTGATCCGCCGGGTGACGCGTCACTCGAATCGGGCCGCTTGCGCCGTGATACGCAGTCTCCCCATCTTCGTGGCTCTCGAGCTTCTTGAAGTAGGGAAGCACCTCATCGTAGCTCCACCCCTCGCAACCCTCGGCCGCCCAGTCGTCGTAGTTCTGCCGATGACCGCGGAGGTAGAGCATCCCGTTGATGGAGCTCGAGCCCCCAAGCACCTTGCCGCGCGTGTAGGGAACGCGGCGCCCGTTCATGTGCGCCTGCGGGACCGTTCGGAAGCCCCAGTCGAGCTTCTTCTTCAGTGGCTTCACCATGTGCACGACGCCGCCCATCCCCGGCTTTCGAATCAGCGGCGTCCGGTCGCTCCCCCCGGCCTCGAGAAGAAGTACGCGCACAGTCGGATCCTCCGAGAGGCGGCTCGCCACGATGCCACCCGACGATCCAGAACCGATCACGATGTAGTCGTACTCCGCGCTCATGGGTCCGAGCATAGCGGTTTCACCCAACAACGAGAACGGGTTGTAGGCAGCGTGGGGTCGCGTCTCAACGTCGCTCAGTTCTCCTGGTCGCATACCTCCCACTCCGAGAGGTAGTCCGCCGCGCAACTATCGCAGGTGTCGCCCTCGCCGATGCACTTCACGTAGCTGTCCCACCGCGCCCAGCACTGCAGGTTGTTGTACCGTGAAAGGCACTCGCTCTCGCTCAGGGCCCCGCATTCAGAGACCGACGAGCAATACTCGTAGCCTGAACCTTTGCAGAAGTTCTCCCAGGTATTCCGCGGATCCCTTGTGCAATCGGGGATGGGCCCGTACCAGATATTGAAAGAGGTCTCATCGCAGAAGGTCGGGACATCGTCGTATCGTTCGACAGCCACGAGCTCGCCAGAGGCGTCGAAATACTCGATGGTTCCGCCCAAACTTCCGATGAAGATGTACTTGAGATCTCCGCACGGCCCGGAGTAGGCGTCCACGAACCCGTCGCAACGCGGCCGACCCAATTCCTCGGCCTCGGCGACCGCCTGACTCCAACTTGGGCAGTCAGAGTCTCCGCAGTACTCACTGAGCAGGGACTGACATGGTTGCTCTCCGTTCCCGCCACTTCCACCGCCACCACTTCCGGCCGTGCCTCCACTACCACCCGTGCCCGCCGTCTCGCTGCACCCCATGACGCCCAGCGCCAGAGCCAGAACCAATCCCGCGCAGTGCCGGGTCATGGCGTCACCTCCATCTCTACTGCGCCGACATCACACGCACTCCCTTGGGGTCGCTCGACGCCGCGCTGGTCGGTCCTCAACGCTGCACCCTCGGGATCAACACATTCCGCTTCCGGAATCACGTCGATCGCGACGCTACCCTCACCAAGCGCATGCGTCTCCGTTGGCCCACCGTTGTCGGCAAGCTCGCCTAGCTTCAGGTTGTCGGCGCTAACGTTGACCTGGTTGGTGGACTGGTCGGTGGACTGGTCGAAGCCGCACGTGTTGTCGGGGCTTTCGATGTTGTAGCCGCTTGAGGCCCACGTCACGTTCGACTCGCTATCGGCTTCTCTACTGCACTCGCCATCGATCAGCGTGCGCGCAATCCCGACATAGGGATCACGACGGGAGGCGCTCGTCGATTCAATTGCGATTGCGTCTCCGAAGCTTGCACGGTTGCCAGAGATGGTGCTGTTGACCAAGAACATCCAACCGCCGTTGAGAATACCTCCGCCCGAAACGTCTTCGATACCGGCTGCCGAATTCCCCGACACGGTGCTGTTGATGATGCTCATCTGGCCTACGTTTCGAATTCCACCACCGATACCGCCCCATCCGTCGATATAGGCGGCGTTGCCCGCGACTGTGCTGTTCGTCAGGGTCAACGTTGCTGACCAGTCGTTGTAAATTCCGCCGCCCATCGTGTGGCTAGCGACGTTATCAGCGATGGTCGTGTTGATGATGATCATCTCGCCTGCGTTCCAAACTCCGCCGCCTCCTCCTTCGAGACCAATAGGCGGCGCCGTAGTGGAGTTGTCCGAGATGACGCAGCGATCAATCGTCAGCACGCCCTCGTTGCTGATCCCACCCTTTCGGAACGCGCCTGTCACTGTGAGCCCGCGCAGCTCTACTCTGACGTCCTGTGGAATCGAGAACACACCGTGGTCCTCAGCTCCATCGACCGTGAGGTTTCCTTCGCCATCGAGAATGACGTCGTTGTCGATGACGACCTCCGCTTTCGTCACCACCGTCGTCGCGCCGTTGCAATCGAAGGTGAACGGACCACCGCCCTCTGCAATCGCAGCTCGGATGCCTCTCTCCGTACACGGACATACCATTCCCTCACATACACCTGCGGTCTCGCCGCAACCAAGCAGCAGAACCACGCCGAGGATGCAGACACATAAGAACCCGACTAGGCACCGCATCACCAACCTTCGCGCTCCCTCCGGAGCACGACGAAGTCGGGTGATGGAGTCGTATCAGGCGTGCCAGAGTCAGCGTCAGTGCCAGCGTCAGTGCCAGCGTCAGTACCCGTGCCGCCGTAGCTTTGGTCGAATACCAACCTGAGTTCGTAGAACTGATGCAGGTTGTCGGTGCACGGGACGTCGCCCTCGACGCGTACCTCGATGGCTCCCGCCAACTGACCCTCCGCAATCGTGGTGAGGCTCAGGCCGCCCTGAAAGCTCTGAGCGCCGGGGCCATCGTCCTCATCGATGCAGCCCATACGCTGGTGAGTGAAGAACATGTGGTCCACGGCTGCGGTGTGCGTCTCACTAGGGATGAAGGTCACTTCGCCGTAATAGATCCCCCCGGACGTGCTGGTCCACGAACCCTCGCCGGAGATCGGATGGTCCTGATGGGTGGCAAGCTCGCCGAGTCCATCCTTGTCGAACACGATCCGCAGGGCGTCGCTCTGCTCGTCGTCCGCCGCGTCGGGAATGGGATCCCGCGTATTCCAAGCCGAGAGAACCAGTTGAGAGTCCATCTCTTTCAACGCAATTCTCGTCGAATCGTAGCTCTGCTTCTGCCCGTCGCGAATGATTTCGAAGCTTCTACCATCGCCCGTCGTCTCACTGCACCCCAGCAGCGGCGTTGCGCCCAAAGCGCAGACACATACAAATCCGAAGACGTAACGCATGAGCCAACTCCCCGGTTCAGTAAGCGCGGTTACGAAGATGCATCTGCCGTGCCAGCGACAACGCCTGGTCTGATTCAGGAATCGCCGGTACCCGGGCGCAGGTCTTGCGTTCGGGGAGCGGGGGGCGCAGTGGGTGCGTGGCTCGATCAGAGGATGCCGAAGCGTTTCCCTAACTCGACGGCGGACCGCTCGGTGTTCCATTCCAATCGGATCACCTCGCGAGGGAGTGAGGGCTACCTCACTAGCTCCGCGGATGGAGCAGCCATGGATCCGCGGTGTGAGAGCGGCCTACCCCTTGGTCGCTACCGAGGCTTCACAGACTCAACCAGTACGTCACGGCCGCCAGTCCCCCAGTCAACAACCACTCGATTGCAGCTTGCTTCACCGCTCACCCCCCATGTGCGTCGTTGGTACCGGTTCTATTCGTGTCCGCGACAAACCACAACCCCCTTGTGCTGCCCCAAAGACCCGGGCGCTTATGGGCGAAAGAGCGGGCTTGCTGGGGCATCTTCGAGGACTTGGTGGACTTGGTGGACTTGGTGGAGGGTGAACACGATCGAATCTTCGAACCGAGCTACCTGCTGTCACAACTGCAGGCGATCAAGATCCTACCCTGCGAAGCACAGCAGCCGCTTCACCTCGAGGACTAGCGCTTACTTGCCGCGGATCGACCAGAAGGTCGTGCCTGCCCAAATTCGCGCGGCCAGCGTCGTGCTGGAAGCCCCTTGCCCGAAGCCGAACCCGGGCCCGACTTCCATCAAGACGAAGGGCGCGACCTTGTCGCCGGCCTTGATCTCGACGCCGAGCCGAAACAGGAGCGGAATGGCGCCGATGAATCCAACGTTTTCGACCCAGCCGAGATCGATCGGGATCGCACCACCGGTGACGATGCTCACCTTGGGGTTCACATCGACGCTCACCGGCACGGCGATCTCCGCTCGAGTCATCACCATCGCGGTGTTCACCGCCGCCGAGCCGGCCATGAGGCCGGGGGTGAAACGGATTCCGAGGTCGGTCTTCGCGTTGGCCCGCTGCTTGTCATAGAGATGGAAGCGAAGCGGCGCGTACAACGCGAACCCGATTCGCGGGTCGTCCCAGGCGCCGGACCACGGTCCGTAGACGAGCTCGCCTCCGAGCGCCCAGTCGAGGCTGCCCTTCCCCTTGTTCCACCACTCGTACGAGGTGCTCGGCCAGCCGCTTCGCACCTTGTGCGCCATGTCGGAATCGAGCCGTCGGCCGCCAATCGTGGACTGCGGCCCTGCGAATGCGGTGCTGGCGAGCGCCAGCGCCAGAAGTAGCGTTGTGATGAACTTCATCTGACTCCCCCTCTGTCGCCCATCCAGTAGTGCCGATGGGACACGCAGACAACTGGGGCGTCTCGATCGACGCTGAGTGTGACGCTCGGGCCACAGGCACCGTGCCGTGCAGCAACACTCTGCGCCACAGCGGTCCGGATCCTCGCAGGAAACGTTGGGCACGGCTCTTGCTTGTTACTGAGCTATGCGTGCGCATCACCCCAAGCAGCGCTCGACCCTCACCGTCCTTCGTGAGCGGGTCTTGTTGTGGATGTGGCAACACGGCTGGGCCTCTCGGCCCCTCTGACGCCGCTCAATCCTTCCAGCGAGTCTTCGAGCCTGCCCCGACCAGACCCAAGTCCATCAGCACCGTCACGACGACGAGGACGAGGTACATGCCGTCGACGGAGCCGTTGCTGTTGATGGCAAACGCGTACGAAAGCGTCGTGAGCGGCATGAAGAAGAAGCCAAGCAGAGGCCAGATCGTGGTCTCGTAGGCGCGGCCGATGTAGTCGCTGAACAGCGCGACCAAGAGGATCGCGACACGCGGGGTTCCGAGGGCTAGGCAACCGACGACAAAGGGCATGGGTACGGTTCAGAGGCCGCGAACTGCCGTACGCGCCGCCACTTCCGCGCTGGGTACCCGCTTGAAATCCACGCCCTTCTTGAAGATCAGGATGTGCGCGGTCAGCTCGAGGTCATCGGGCGTGGGAACGCCGATGTCGATGGGCACCTCGCGCTTGCGTTTGATCGAGTACGCCCGCCCGTGCCACTCACGCTCTTCGGCGTTGTAACGGAGCTCCCGGAACACTTCGATGCCGACCGTCTCGGGGCGGCGCTCGCTCCACACGATGACGCCACGGTAGATGCCGTCCCGCTCGCTGATCTCGATGATCGCCTCGCCCTCGCCGCGCTGCCAATGCCCAAGGATCCGCGCCTCGCCGGCAAGGACGATGGGGCCCGGCTCGTCGGGCTCAGGTCCGGAGGCCGTGGCGGGCTCCGGCAAGCTGCCAACAAGCAGGCAAGCGGCAATCAGCGCGACCGAGGCTTCCTTGAAGATGAAGATGGGGCGGGGCCTTTCATGACGGATGCCCGTGTCCACTACGGACATCACGCCAAACGGGAAGGCCTGATGGTCTCTCAAGACGGAGGATCTTGCAGCACAAAAATGGCCATCGAGGTCATCGAGCTCCTTGGAGTCGACTATTCGCTCGCAAAACTGGTACGCATCGCAATCGGAACTGTAACTAGGATCACAGCCTGAGAGATCTGGATCTTCCGCGGCGAGCGTCAACTGGGGCGCTTGCCCCCTTT
>JBATLA010000169.1:0-18758 GCA_049669945.1 Polyangiales bacterium
CGATGTCCTCGACGCGGCGCTCGGCCGCGGGTGCCGCTCTTTTCAACAGCTCTTCCGCTCGCTCGAGATCGAGCCGTTGCATCTAAGTCCTGCGGTCGACCGGGCCCTTCGAGACTGGGACACACCAGAGGACATCGGCACCTAGCTCCATCGCCTGCTAGGCTCTGCCTCGATGACCGACGTCGGCCACGCGCTCACGGACACCCTGCTCGCCCTGACCCGGATTCCAAGCCCGATCGGCGAGGAGGCGGAGCTCTGCGATCACGTCGAGGAGCGCCTCGCCCGGAGCCTCGGTGCCGACGCGATCACGCGTTTTCATGACAGCTTGATTGTCCAAGCCGCCCGACGGCCGGGCGCGCCGCGCATCGCGCTGGTCGGACATCTCGACACGGTCCGCACTCAGCACGACGGGCCACCACGCGTCGAGGGAAACCGCCTCTATGGGGCCGGCTCGGCGGACATGAAGTCGGGGCTTGCGATCATGATCGAGCTCGTCGAGCGCCTCGACCTCGAGGCGCTTCCCTGTGACCTCACGCTGATCTTCTACGAGCGCGAGGAGGGCCCCTTCGAGGAGAACCGCCTCGGGCCGATCCTAGACACGCATCCCGACCTTCACCGCCTCGACCTCGCCGTCTGCCTCGAGCCAAGTGACAACCAGATGCAGCTCGGCGCCATGGGATCCATCCATGCCACGCTCACTTTCCAGGGCCGCACCGCGCACAGCGCGCGCCCCTGGCAGGGCGACAACGCCCTCTACAAGGCGGCGGCGTTCATCCAAGAGCTCGAGCAGCGCGCGCCCCACGACGTCGAGCTCGATGGATACCTGTTTCGCGAGGTGATGACGCCAACGCTCATCTCCGCCGGCCGCGCGCGTAACGTCGTCCCGGGCGAAGCCGAGCTCAACGTCAACTACCGTTTCGCGCCCGGCCGCACACCCGAAGAGGCGTTCGCCGAGCTTCGTGATCTCGCCGGAGAACAGTGCAAGATCCAGGCGACCGATCTGTCACCGGCCGGGGCTCCGCATGCGGCCAATCCGTACGTCCAGCACCTCGCACGTTGCGGCGTCAACGGCGTGCGGAGCAAGCAGGCGTGGACCGACGTCGCCCGTTTCGACTCGATCGGCGTTGCGGGCGTGAACCTCGGTCCAGGCACGGCGGCCCAGGCACATCAGCCGAACGAATACACCGAGCTCGACCACCTCGCCGAAGGCTATGCGATCTTCGAGCGGTTCTTCAGCTCGACCGAAGACAGCCCGTTCGCTTGAGCGGCGCTACTTCCCCTTGCACTCGCCGAATGCTTTGAACGCACGGGCCGGCGACACGGCGCGTACGATCACCTCGCCCGTCCCTTTGGGTCCGACGCTGAGCGGCTGGCGAGGGCTCGGATCCACATCGGTCCACACCTCGCACTGCAGATCGATCTCGCAGCGATTGGTGACGATCACGACGTGCTTGTATGCGAGCGCCCCGTAGCGAGCTTCGCCATGGACGCTGTAGCAGTTGTTGATGTCTTCCTCGGCCCGAGCCTGGTTCCAACCCGGAACGGCTAGAGTGAGCGCAAATAGACCAGCGAAAATCAATCGTGCCGCATGTTTCATGATCACCATTGTCAGCGAATCAAGACGCCCGGCAAGTTCCATCCATTCAACCTGCCGATCAACCCCCCCAAAAGAGGGTCGGAACCCGTCTAGGTAGGGTCAATTACTCGAGGGTCTTGATCTTGAGGTCGAGGAGCTGCTCGGGCTCGACCCTCGATGGCGCGTTGGTCATCAGATCGTTGGCGCGCTGGGTCTTCGGGAACGCAATTACGTCCCGGATCGACTCGGTCTCGGCCGCCAGCATGGCGACCCGGTCCATCCCGAAGGCGATGCCGCCGTGGGGTGGCGCCCCGTAGGTCAAGGCGTCCAGCAGGAAGCCGAACTTCTCGCGGGCCTCTTCATCGCTCAGGCCGATGACCTCGAAAACCTTCTTCTGCACCTCGGGGTCGTGAAGACGGATCGAGCCGCCGGCGATCTCGAAGCCGTTGAGCACGAGGTCATAGCGGTAGCAAAGGACGTTGCCCGGATCGCTCCCAAGAAGCTCGATGCACTCGTCATGCGGGCGCGTGAAGACGTGATGGGCGGCCTCCCAACGCTTCTTCTCTTCGTTGCGCTCGAACAGCGGCGGGTCGACCACCCAGAGGAAGTTCCAGTCTCCGGCGCTGCCGGTCTCGGGGATCATGCCGAGCTTGCGTGCGACGTGCAGGCGGAGGTTTGCCATCACGGTGTGTGTCTTTTGAGCGGGGCCGAACTGGAAGAAGATGAGATCCCCGTCCTTGGCTCCGACCTTCTCGTTCACCGCTTTGCGGAACTCGGGAGTGACCATCTTGGCGAGCGGGCTCTGAAGCCAGTTGCCTTCGCCGTCGACCTTCGCGCGGGCCAACCCTTTCGCGCCCATCTGCCGGACGTACTTCTCGAGCGCGTCGAGATCCTTGCGGGAGAAGCCGTGCCCCGATGGAACGACCATGGCTTTCACGATTTCCGTCGGAAGGTCGCGCCGGTAGGCGCCCTCGTTGAACTTCTGAGCGATCGGCTCGAGCATCCCGATGCCACCGCCGTTGTGCTCGATGGTGAGGTCCGTGAGGTCGACATGCTCCATCCCGAAGCGCATGTCCGGCTTATCGTTACCAAAGCGCTCCATGGATTGTGCGAAGGGAAGCCTCGGGAATTCGCCGCTTGGGTAGCGCTCCAGCAAGTCGATGCCGAGCACCTGCTTCCAGAGCCGAAACACGAGTCCCTCGAGCGTCTTGAAGAGGTCATCCTGATTGATGAACGACATCTCGACGTCGACCTGGGTGAACTCCGGCTGTCGATCGATGCGGAGGTCCTCGTCGCGAAAGCAGCGAACGATTTGGTAGTACTTGTCGTACCCGGCGCACATGAGCAGCTGTTTGTAGAGCTGCGGGCTTTCGGCGAGTGCGTAGAAGTGACCGCCGTAGAGACGCGAGGGAACGAGGAAGTTTCGCGCACCACCCGGCGTGTACCGGACCATGAAAGGGGTCTCGACTTCGAGGAAGCCGTTCTCGCTGAAGTAGTTGCGGGTCTCGTGATTGAGCTTGCTCCGCATGATCAGATTTTTCTGAAGTGCGGGGCGGCGTAGATCGAGATAACGATACTCGAGACGCTTGTCCTCGCCGGTCGTGATCTGATCTTCGATTTCGAAGGGCGGCGTCTCGGCTTTGTTGAAGATGGTCGCTTCGAGGGCAATCACTTCGATGGCCCCAGTGGCCAAGCGCGGATTGCGCAGGCTCGTGCCATCGTCCTTCGTGCCGCGGTCGCGGACCTTGCCTCGGACACCGAGAACCCATTCGGAGCGCGCCTTGTCCGCGGTCTCGAAGGCAGTCTTCTCGGTGGTCTCCGGATCGAAGACCAGTTGGGTTAGCCCGTCACGGTCACGCAAGTCGATGAAGATGCAGCCACCGTGGTCGCGGCGGTTCTGCACCCAGCCGAAGAGCACGATCTCCTGATCGATGTTCTCTTCTCTAAGTTCACCACAAGAATGCGTTCGCTTGAGCTCGTCGATAAAACGGGCCACCTGAGGCCTCCTTCAGCCCGGTTTTTTCGGGCGGTCCGGCAAGGTAGCCGCCAGGCTTGCGGCGTCAAGTACGCCACAATTCCTCCGCGCGTACAGGCAGTTGCGCTTCGGCATCCCGCCGTAGACAATGCGCCCCGGGGGAAACGCCACCGGTCGAGTGAGGGAGATATGGCTACCGGACACATCGAATGCCACGTATGCGGGGCTGCCAACGATCGAGGCACGGAAAGGTGCCAATCGTGCGGAGCCCGGCTCTCGGAGCTCTCCGCTGAGCTCACCGAAGAGGAGATCTACGCGCGTCGTCACCAGCCGGACGAATTCGAGCTTCGTTGGGTCTTCATCTCTTTTGGCCTCTTTCTGGTGACAGCCGCGCTGGCGCTCGGCTTGCTGCCATTGGTGATTCCCATCTACGACCCGCAAGGCTTCCCCGGCATCATGATCACCATCGTGCTCTGGTTCTTCGGCGCCGCCGCTATCAACTACGCCTCACCCGGCAAGAACTTCCTCGAGCCGCCCGTAGGTGGCTTGCTCGCCGCCATTCCGACCATGCTCTACCTGTCGAAGATCGCGGACGTCTATCAGCTCTCGAGCGGCGCCTACGTGCTTGGCGTGTTGATGGCAACGATGATGGCCCTCATGGGCGCTTTCGTGGGCAACCTGTTTCGCGCCGATCGGCCCGGCGCCCAAGCCAACAAGCCCAAGGGATCGCGGCGTCCGAAGGCCGCGTAGGTCGTCAGAACCGGAGCCGGATCCCGAAGCCGGGGATCAACACGAAGCCCCCGCGGTTGAGCGATGTGCCGGCGTGGTCGATGAACCAGTATTCGTACGCGGCCGTGAGCTCCACGAGCGCGTGAATGCGGCGAACCCCGAGGGCCATGCCGATCACCGGTCCAGCTCGAATGCCGGCGCCGCTCGCCTTCTGCTCCGAGCCCGATATTTGGAAGTCCCCGAACACGTACTCGCCGCTGCCGCGTGCGCCGAGCCAGAGCTCGTAGATCCCGCCGATCTCGACCCCGAACACGAACGGAACCTCGAACCCCACGCGTCCGCCGCGCCCGGACCCATCTCGCTCGGGGATCCACCCGCCGTACGGCGCCATGCCCACCACCAGCGCCTTGCGCGTCGTGCCCTCCGAGAGCACGCGCTCGTAGCGCGCGTCGGCGCGCACAGTCGTCCCCGACACCATCAAGCCGAGGTCCCAGTTCTTGGCGAGGCCGTAGCGGCCGTAAGCCATGGGCACCACGCCCCCTGCATCCGCGGCATAGCGATACTCCGACGCACCCGGATCGAGCACCACTGGGTCCCTCAAGTCACCGAGCGGCACCCGAGCGGCGCCGCCGAGCCCGATGTCCGTTCGGTTCTTCGGGGTCGTCGATGCGCCCATCATGGCGGGCACGGCCGTCGCGCAGCCGCCGAGCGCGGCAAACGTCAGGAGCAAGAAGCCGACCCCGATCCACCTCACGGTAGGGTTCGTAGCTTAACTTTGGGTGGCCGTGGATCTTTTGCGCCCGGCGGAGCGTCCCGTCCCCGAGGCCCGTCGATGAAGTCGGCCATCAGATCGTAGTCCGCCGCGTCGGTCACCAACACTCTTCTGATTTCACCCGGCCGTGCGGTGCCGTTCGCCAAATAGACGCTGCCGTCCACCTCTGGGGCCTGACCCCACCATCGGCCTTGAAGGAGTAGATCGCTCTCGTCGCTCAGTCCTTCGACCAGGACGTCGAGCTCGGTCCCGACCCGTAGCTCGAGCCGTTCTCGGCTGATCGGGCGTTGGAGGCTCATCAGCTCGTCACGCCTCGCAAGGGCCACCCCCGGATCGACTCGATTCTCGATCTCGGCGCTCCGCGTGCCTTCTTCGGGTGAGTAGAGAAACACTCCTACGTGATCGAGCTCCGCCCACTCTACGAACTTCCTGAGCTCGTCGAAGTCACCGTCGGTTTCCCCAGGGTGGCCGACGATGAAGGTCGTGCGAAACACCATGTCGGTGATCGCCCGCCGCAAGCGCTCGACCACCTTGTACATCCGCTCGCCGCCATGCCCGCGCCGCATCGCACGGAGCATCGAGTCAGATGCATGTTGAAGCGGCATGTCGATGTACGGCAAAACCTTGTCGTGCCCGGAGAGCACCTCGATCAGCGGCTCGGTGAGCGTCTCCGGGTAGAGGTAGTGCGCGCGAACCCAATGAATGCCGTCGACCTCGGCGAGCGCCGTCAGCAGATCGGCGAGCGACTGCCGCACGGATAGATCGCGTCCGAACGCGATCGTGTCCTGGCTGATCAGATTCAGCTCGACCACGCCGGCCGCGGCGAGCTGCTCCGCTTCGCGCACCAAGTCCTCGATCGTCCGCGAGCGCTGCTTTCCACGAAACGACGGAATCGCACAGAAGCTGCAACTGCGATTGCACCCCTCGGCGATCTTCATGTAGGCGCGGTGGGTCTGACCGGTCAGCACCCGCGGGTCGTCTGCCCGCATCGTGTACTGCGCGGGGTTTCCGACGAGCATCCGTTCACTGCCACCGCCGAGGACCTTTCCGAGCCTCAGCATGTCGCTCGAGCCGAGAAAATGATCGACCTCCGGGAGCTCTCCGGCCAGCTCATCGGGGTACCGCTGTGAGAGGCAACCGGCGACGACCAGCTTCTTGCAGGTGCCCGCCTCCTTGTGCGTGCCCATCTCGAGGATCGTTTCGACCGATTCCTGCTTGGCCGGCCCAATGAAGCCGCAGGTGTTCACGACGATCACCTCGGCTTCAGCTGGGTCCTCCACGATCTGGAAACCCGACTGGTCGCTCACACCGAGCATGACCTCGGTGTCGACGCGGTTCTTGGCGCATCCGAGCGACACGAAATGAATGGTCCGGGGCTCCCCCATCCGCCTGATTACAGGGAAATTAGGGTGCGAGCCACCCGAGCAAGACTTCTGCTTGACCGAGCCACGGAATTGTATATAGTGCTCGCTATACAAGTGCCCGGCACAGATTCATCTTCGTCTTCCGCCCAAAACGCCTACGGCGCGATTCTCGACACGGCGATCGAGCTTCTCGCGGAGTCGACCCCCTCCGGCATGACCATCAACGAAGTCTGCAAGCGGGCGAGGGTGCGGCCGCCGGCGATCTACTACCACTTCGGCAGCAAAGAAGGTTTGGTCGGCGCCGCCGTGGAGACGGTTGGCGCGGCCTGGTTGGAAGCGCTTCAGGCACAGTTGCCGGCAAACGGATCCTTCGACGAGACCTTGTCCGCCGCCCTCGATGGTTGGCAGGCCTTGATCGAGTCCAAGGCCCGGCCGATCAAGCTGCTCATCTCTGTTCAGCTCGAGAGCGCGGAGATGTCAGCCGAGATTCGTGCAGCGCTCCAAGGAGTATACGACCGCGCACGGACGATTATTCGTCTCGCCATCGCGACATCTTCCGGGGCGACGCAGCACTTGGACGGCATCGCCGAGACCGTACTCGGGCTCGTACAAGCGGCCGCGATTCACTTTCATCTCGACGGCGATCGGAACGCCCTCCGAGCCCGTCTCGACGAGCTTGGACGGACTCTTTCTCTCCTCGTCGGCCAAACCTATTGAGGAATCCCAACATGGAAACCAGCACCACACCCTTCCCTCTGTCCGCACGCCCCGAAGTGACCTTCGACTTTTCGAGCAGCCCGGCCGTTCATCATCGCGGCAACGCCTATCTCAGTCACTTCTGGAACGCCCTCTCGATCATGGCGCCTTCCACGGAGCGCGCGGCGATGCGAGTTCTCCGAAATGCGCGCAAGTCCATCGACGACCCGCGTCTTCGTGCGGACATCGATGCGTTCCTCAAGCAAGAGGGGCTCCATACGCGTGAACACCGGCGCTTCAATGCTCGGCTTGCCGCCCTGGGTTACGAAGCCGACGCGGCGGTAGCCCGTGCTGACCGCGCCCTCGATGCCTACCTCGATCGGGTGGATCCTGCGGCGGGCCTGGCGTTGGTCATCGCTGGAGAGCATCTCATCTATGCCCTCGCGAGAGATCTCCTCGACGACCCGCGCGTACTCGAAGGTATGGACCTCGAAGTGAAGCGCCTCTTTCAGTGGCATGCTTTGGAAGAGGTCGAGCATCAGTCCGTCGCCCACGACGTATATGTCCATCTTCATGGAGATGGGCCGAAACATCGGCTCGTGCGTGCGAAGGCACTCAAGGACGCTGCGTCCATCCTCGGCACGACCATTCGCGACATCCTGGGGGGCCTCATGGCGGCCGAGCCCCACCGAGGCCGGCGTGAGCAGCTCGACCTCGCTCGCTTCATGCTGCTGCGGCCCGGTTACGGGCGAAGCGTCCTTGGCCACACACTTCGGTTCCTAGCCCCGGGCTTCAATCCCTGGGAAAAGCCCGAGGACGTGCCCCTCATCGAGGACGCCCGGGAGCTTCTTTCGGTCGCCTGAGGGCCCCAAGTCGGCGCATGGGCTGCTCAATTTGCCTCCTCGGCAGAAGGCAGTATAAGGGCCGACTCGCGCGGGCTGGGGCAAAACCCCAGGGATTTCGCGCCAGGAGCTTAGCGAATGTCTCGATACACAGGACCACGGGTAAAGCGGATGCGCGCGCTCGGGCTCGATCTGCCCGGCCTCTCCCGCAAGAGCATGTGGGATCGCCCGTACCCCCCCGGCGTACACGGCCCCAAGTCGGCACGTCGCCGCAAGATGAGCGACTTCAAGAAGCAGCTGCTCGAGAAGCAGAAGCTCCGCTACAACTACGGCCTCAACGAAGGCCAGTTCCGACGCCTCTATCACGAAGCTGTGCACAGCAAGGAGCCGTCCGGCGACAAGCTCCTCGAGTTCCTCGAGCGTCGTCTCGACAACACGGTCTTTCGCTCGGGCTTTGCATCGACCATTCCTGCTGCGCGGCAGCTCGTTTGCCACGGTCACTTCCTCGTGAATGGCAAGCGCCTCGACATCCCGAGCTACCGGGTTCGTGAAGGCGACGTGATCACGCTCCGTGAGCGCAGCCAGAACCTGCCCACCGTCGAAGCGTCCCTCGGGGATGTTCGCCTAGCGCGCCCCGACTGGATCGAGTTTGATGAGGGCAACAAGAGCTCCACGGTCAAGAGCCTTCCCAAGGTCGACTCCGTGCCGTTCCCGCTCGAGATCGACCTCGTCATCGAGTACTACTCGAAGCAGCTGTAGCGTCTGGAGGGGCCTTTGATGCCCTCGGTCGACGTGGTGATCCCGGCGCTCAACGAAGAGCGCGCCCTTCCCCACGTTCTGCGTGCGATTCCGCGCCCGACGGTTCGCCGTGTGGTCGTTGCGGACAACGGTTCCACTGACGCGACGGCGGCGGTCGCCGCACAACACGGCGCCGAGGTCGTGCACGAGCCCGAACGCGGCTACGGCGCCGCATGCTTGCGAGCACTTGCGCATCTCGCCTCCGACCCTCCTGACATCGTGGTCTTCCTCGACGGTGACTACAGCGATCACCCAGACGAGCTGCCTACCCTCATCGAGCCGATCCTCGGGGCCCGGGCCGAGCTCGTCATCGGTTCGCGCGCGACGGGGCGCCGAGAAAAGGGGGCGCTGAGCCCGCAGCAACGAGTCGGCAACGCGGTCGCGAGTACCGCGCTGCGGCTGCTCTACGGCGTTCACTACACGGACCTCGGTCCGTTCCGCGCGGTGCGTTGGGACACGCTACAGAGCTTGCAAATGCGCGATCGCAACTACGGTTGGACGGTCGAGATGCAGATCAAAGCTGCCCGGCAAAGCATCCGGTATTGCGAAGTGCCGGTTTCCTATCGGCAGCGCATTGGCGTCTCCAAAGTCAGTGGGACGCTCCGCGGATCGGTGAGCGCGGGCGTGAAGATCCTCTGGCTGCTAGGCCGCTACGCATGGAGCTAGCTCAGCTCGTCGTGTTCGTGCGGCCTCCCACGATCGGCGCGGTCAAGACGCGCCTCGGGCGCGCGTTTGGCGAGGAAGGGGCTGCGGCGCTCTATCGAGCGTTCGTCGACGACACGCTCGAGCTGTGCCAGCGGGTTCGGAACGCGGGCAGAGTCGACGTTGCACTGTGGGCAGCCGAAATCGATGATCCGGTCGTGATCGAGTGGGGCCGCCGGCTCGGCACGGCGCCGCGTTTGCAACCGGACGGCGACCTCGGGACTCGGCTCTGTGCGGCGTTCGACGAGGGACTCAGACGACACGAGCGGGTGGTGATCATCGGGAGCGACGCGCCGACCCTGCCGTTCAGGCTGATCGTGGCCGCGTTCAACGCGCTCGACACCGCGCCAATGGCACTCGGCCCGGCCAACGATGGCGGATACTACGCGATCGGATCGACGCACCGTGTTCGGCCACACTTCGGCGGGGTGCGTTGGTCGACGCCGACCGCCCTCGAGGACACCCAGCGCGCGAATGACGAGCATGAGATCGCGATCCTTTCACCTTGGTACGACATCGACGAACCCGCAGATCTCCACATCCTGCGAGCGCATCTGTCGGCGAGGCCCAAGGCGGCTCCCGCCACCGCCCGCTGTCTTGGCGAGCTCCTCAGCGGTCAAAGGTAGGGCGTGAGCAGCCGCGCCGTCCCATCGCGGAGGTTCTGCAAGAGCGACCGTTCGTCGACCTCCTCCATAGTGAGCAGCCGCGCCGCATGAAGCCGGCCAAGCGCCAGCGCGTCCAGGCTCTGGCCGAGCGTAGCGTCATAGCATTCGAGATTGAACTCGAAGTTCAATCGCAAGCTCCGCGGATCCCAGTTCGATGATCCGATGGACGCCCAGTACGAATCGACCACCAGCAACTTGGAATGGTCGAACGGAGGCGGTGCGAGCCACACTCGCGCTGTGCCCCGCAAGAACTGCCGGTAGTGGCCCCACATCGCCCAACGCACCACCGGAAGGTTGCCGACCTCCGGTACGATGATGTCCACCTGGACCCCTCGCTGGGCGGCCAAATGCAGCGCGTGCATCAACACGCGGTCCGGCAAGAAGTAGGGAGTCACGACGCGAATCGAGCGGCGCGCCGCCGTGACCGCCGCCAAGAAGACCCGCTCCAGGTTGTTGATGTCCCTGTCGGGCCCGTCGATGATGCCGCGCGCCAGCACCTCGCCCCGCGGCTCGAGCTCCGGAAACCATGCGGGCCCAGTCAGCTGCTCTCCAGTCGTGAATGCCCAATCCTTCCCGAAGGTTTCTTGAAGCTGTGCGACCACGGGGCCGCGCACACGGAAGTGGAGATCCCGTGTCGGGTTCTCGGGATTCGAGCGCAGTACGCAGTCCTGCCGAATGTTCATCCCGCCGGTGAATCCGACCTGACCGTCTACCACCATGATCTTGCAGTGGTTGCGCAAGTTGAAGTGCGTGAATGTTCGCGGGAGAAGGGCTGGCAAGAACTTTGCAACATTCACACCGCGCTTCTTCAGGACGCGATGGATCCGTGGTCGAGCGTAGCGCGCCCCTACGTCGTCGATGAGCACTCGAACCTCGACCCCGCGTTCGCTTGCTTCGGCCAACGCCTCGACGAGCTCTCCGCCGACGCCAGTTGCTTCGAAGATGTAGCTCACGAGCGAGATGGAAGTGCGGGCGCCCCGAATGGCGTCGACCATGGCCGGGTAGGTTTCGTCGCCGTCGACGAGTGGCTCCACGGCGTTGCCGACGAGCAGCGGCCATCCCGTCACGCGTTCGACAACGCGTGCATGCTCGACCAATCGTGCTTGCTCGACCCCGAGCTCACGTTCCAGATCCGCGGGCGATTGCGGCGCGTCGTCGAGAGGGACCCGATGCGGGGTCGCGCCCTCTTTGAGGACCTTCGCGCGCCGCTCGATACGGTTGATGCCGAGGAAGACGTAGAGCATCGAGCCGAGAAACGGAACGAGCCAGATCAGACCCACCCACGCGGTTGCCGCGCGCGTATCGCGCTTGTTGAGGATGACGTGTGACGAGGTGACCAACGCGACGAGTACATCCATCGCAAGGCCGATCGCGCCCAGCTCAGGGGCAATGTCACGCAGGTATTGCCAGTCGATCGCCATCGTCTACCCAAAAAAAGCGTACGGTGTAACGCTCTGGCGGTCGACTGACCGGCAATGTACATTGATCGGGGTGGGGCATGAGCGATCAGTCTTTGGCTGAGAGATTTGGGGTGAGTCTTCCCGGCGGCACGACGGTCTTTCGTCAGGGAGATCCGGGCGGCTCGGTGTACGTGATCCGCGCCGGCAGGGTGCGCGTCCTCAAGGAGTCGAGCGGCCGCCAACGGATGGTGACGACGCTAGGTCCCGGCGACTTCTTCGGTGAGATGGCCGTCGTCACGGGGCGCCCGCGTTCCGCAACGGTCGAAGTCGTCGAAGACGCCGAGCTCCTCAAGGTTCCCGGGGGAAAGCTCCAAGAGATGGTTGCCGGAACGGGGGAGGTCGCGATTCGCTTGATACGACATCTGGCGGAGCGCCTCGAGAACGCGAACCGCTTCATCGACGTCTTGCTGGAAGATGACAGCACCGCGCGCGTGATCCTCGCGATTCAGGACACAATCGACAAAGCGGAGGGGTCCGCCGCGCCCGACATCACAGACGCGGATCTCGCGCTTCAGCTCGGCGTCGACAAGAAGGACGTTCGAACGGGGCTTCGCAGGCTTGCCCGCGTTGGCATCCTCGAGGTCTCGAGCGGCTACGTCCTCGTGAAGGACGGCGAACGGCTCGCCGAGTTCCTCGAATTCGTTCGCAACTCGGGGAAGCCGTGATGCACCTTCGCATCCTCGGTTGTCACGGCGGAGAAACGCCAAAGCACCGTACGTCCAGCTTCCTCGTGGGGGATTCGCTGGCCATCGATGCAGGCGCGATCACCAGCGGGCTTTCCTTGCGAGAGCAAGCGCGGATTCAATCGGTGCTCGTGAGTCATCCGCACATGGATCACATTCGCGACTTGGCCACGCTCGCCGACAACCGTTGCCAGCAAGGTGGCTCCACGCTCGATATCGTCGGCGTTCCGGCGACGATTGCCGCGCTCGAGAAACACTTCTTCAACGACATCATCTGGCCAGACTTCACGAAGATCGACGCCAAGGACGGTCCCACCGTACGCTTCGTCGAAGTGCAGCCCAACGAAGTCACCGACGTCGACGGCTACGAGGTTACGCCCGTCATGGTCAATCACACGGTCGACACGTCCGCGTTCATCATTCGTCACCGCGACCAAAGCATTGTCTACGGTGGCGATACGGGACCGACCGAGGAGCTCTGGACACACATCAACGCGCTCGACGATCTTCAAGCGATCATGATGGAAGTGTCGTTTCCCAATGACGAGGCACAACTCGCGCGAGATTCGAAGCACCTCACGCCGGAATCACTCGGCGCGGAACTCGACAAGCTCACGCAAAGTGAGGAACTTCCTATCTTGCTGTACCACATCAAGCCGACGTTCGAGCAACGCGTGCTTCGAGAGCTTGCGAGTTTACGCGGACGAAACCTTCAGATTCTGCAGCTCCACGAAGAAATCCTCTTCTGATTCCGTTCTAGACTTGGCGCGACACAACCTTGGCTGTATCTTCGAGGAGTGAGTGGCGTTGACCCAAAAAGGTTTGCCCTTTTTGAAATGACACTTGTCTGCAACGCCACTTGGGCGGACGGCGGTTGGGCGGCTTGCCCCGCGCTGGTGCGAACCCCGAAAGGGAACTCGCTGCCGTGAACTTTCGAACCACCAAGGAACGCTCCGCGTGGTCTGGGGACGTTGCCCAGAGACCCGACGAGCGCCGGCATTGCCGGGGGAGAAAAGTGCGTATGGAACACAGTAGAATCGGACTCTCACCGGAGGTGCGGGCGAGTTAGCCCTTGGGCAACTCCCCCCCTTTGGTGGGAGTCCTGATACCGAGGGCCGGCGCCGCGATGGCGTCGGCCCTTTTTCTTTGGCCCTCAGAGCGCTTGCGTCTCTTCGTACTCGAGCGCGCGGGTGCTGAAGAAGCGAGCGGTGACGTAAAGGAGTAGCCCGATCGGGCCGAACATGAGCGTGCCGAGCAAACACGGGATCACTAGCCAATGTGGTACGCCGCGCCGCACTGCGTCGCGCGACTCCCACGCGCCAACAAACAGGTCGAAGATCAAATAGTGGATCCAGCCCGCGACCACGATGTTTGGCGCCGAGAAGCCGATCATGACGCCGTACAGGGTCAGGAAAGTCGTCCCTTCGGGCGCAGGTGCGTACCCCAACAACATGTATGCGTAGATCGGCGTCAGCAGCAATACGACGACGGGCCCGTGCACCAGTCGCTGCGTCCAACTCCAGCGTGGAGCGACCAGCAGAAGCAACCAGAAGGGTAGCACCGCGTAGTTGGCGGCCCTAAAGAGCATTTCGAGTGTCATCACCTATCCTATGGGAGTCGAGCGCGAGGCTTGCCCGGCTCAGCTCGTTCCGTCACTTGAGCAGGAATCAACCTAGGAGTCCCATGCTTTTCGTTCCGTCCGCAACCGTCAAGATGAACCCACGCCGTGCGATGATCGCCCTCAGCGTGCTCGCGACACTAACCGTTGTCGGCTGCGGAAGCGACAGCTCCGAGAGCACGGCGCCAAAGGGTTGCGACTACACCAGCACCTACGACGCGATTCAGGCGACGATCTTCGAGGCCAAGGGGTGCACGGCCAGCGCCTGTCACGGCGACGCCATGGAGGGTGGGCTCGATCTTCGCGCAGGCACGTCGTTCGCCGCGTTGGTCCGACAGCAAAGCACGGTCGACAGCGCAATCGAGCGCGTCAAGCCGGGCGAGCAAGACCTGAGCCTGCTCTACCTCAAGCTGGCGGCTGCGACGAACGGCACCGACCTCGGCAGTCTTGGTCAGCCGATGCCAGTCGGCGCCGAGCCGCTCCTCGACGACCAGCTCGAGGCAGTTCGGGTTTGGATCCGAGGGGGAGCTTCTGAAGACTCGATCGTAGGCGGCACGCTCGAGCTGTTGGGTTGCGAGGGGACATTCGATCCGGACCCCAACAAGATCAACCCGCTCCCGCCGCCTGCCACCGACGAGGGTGTGCAGTTCTACGCGGGTGGCTGGGCGCTCGATGAGGAAGCCGAGGACGAGGTGTGCTTCGCCACCTACTACGACGTCTCCGATCAGGTTCCGGCGGAGTACCAAGTCGACTGCCCGGAGTACGGTGAGGGCCGGAGGTGCTTCGCATTCCGGCGCAACGAGCTCGCCCAAGATGGCCAGTCACACCACAGCATCATCAATGTCTACACCCCCGACTCAGACCCGCTCGGGAGCGATTGGGGCCCTTGGGCGTGCCTTGGCGGCGAAATGGACGGCGAGAGTTGCGACCCGACTCAGGCCGGCGCTTGCGGTGAACGAAGCCAGTGCGCGACTCCGGCCGTGACTTCGGTCGCTTGTGCCTTGTACCCTTTTGCACCGCTCGACTTTGGTTTGGGTGGCGGCGCGGGCGGTCCCACGCCCACCACCGAAGCGCTCGGCGGCGCTCAGGAATCGACCTCGATCGACCTTCCTCCGGTTGGTGTCTACTCGGTACTGCCTCTTCAGGGCTTCGTCTCGTGGAACAGTCACGGCTTCAATCTCACCAAGAAGGCCACGAGCATCGAGCAGTGGGTGAACCTGACGTTCGCGCCGGAGTCCGAGCGGACGTGGAAGCGCAATCAGATTTTCGAGGCTAGCAACATCTTCCGAATGAGCCCCGTCGCGCCGTTCACCAAGCGCGAGATCTGCATGACGTGGACCCTGCCGCGATACTCTCAACTGCTGACGCTGAGCTCGCACATGCACATGCGCGGCGAGCTCTTCCGAATTTGGTTGCCACCGAACGCGCCGTGCGATGGCATCACGGACTGCGAGCCCCCGAACGACAACCCGGACTACGTGAGCCGGCTCTACGACGATCCGGTGTACACGTACTACGAGCCGCCCAACGACTACTCGTCCGCGGCGCAAGCCGACCGCACGTTCCTGGCGTGTGCGGTCTACGACAACGGCGCCGACAACCCACTCGAGGTGAAGCGCGAGTCCACCAAGCCAAACACCCCCGCATGCAGCTTCCCGCTCGCGGCTTGCGGTTGCCCCACGGCGGACCAGGTCTGCCTCGGTGGCGACAGCCAGGGTGAGCCCTGCGGCGGCAATGATGCCGTGTGCGGCGAGGGCGGCATCTGTGACGCCTGCCCGTTGCTCGGCGGCGTGACGACCGACGACGAGATGTTCCTCCCGCTCGGCTCGTACTACGTTGCCGACCCTAGCCCTTAGGGCGTACCAAAGCGCGACGCTCTGTTATCATTTCTGAGCACAGCTCACATTTTTACTTGCGCCGATACTTGAATCAGGAACAATCGCCCCAATCTTAGGCTTAAAACCCCGTTCGGAGACTCTAATGAAACTTGTTCAATACGCGATCGCCACGTGCGCGGTCGTCACCGTAGCGGCTTGTGGAACCGACAGCGCGGGCAGCGACTCCGCGCCAAAGTGCGATGACATCGACAGCACCTTCGCGCTGATCCAGCAGCAGGTCTTCGAGAACCGCGGCTGCACCGCCTCGGCATGTCACGGCGAGTCTGCGACCGGCGGTCTCGATCTCACCGCTGACAATGCGTACGCCAGCTTGGTCAACGTGCAGGCGAACTCCGGCAACTACGTGCGCGTCTTCCCGGGCGAGCAAGACCTCAGCCTGCTCTATCAGAAGGTTGCCGCCAAGACCCAGGGCTTTGAGCTCCAATCGCTGCCGAGCCCGATTTCGGGCGGCACCATGCCAACCGGCCCCGATGTGCTGAGCGATGACGACCTCGGCCTACTACGTGCCTGGATTCGCGGTGGTGCACCCGAGAACGGGATCGTCGAAGGCTCCGAGGCGTTCGCCTCATGTGAGCTCGAGGGCGACATTGCCCCGAACAAGATCCAACCCCTTCCGGCGCCTGCCGGGGACAAGGGCGTCCAACTGTACTCCGGGGGCTGGGACGTTCCGCCCGAGTCGGAAGGCGAAGTCTGTTTCGTGACGTACTACGATTTCTCGGATCAAGTTCCCGAGGAGTTCAAGGTGCCTTGCGATGAGGCACAAGGTGGACCGGAACGTGAATGCTTCGCTTACAAAAACATCTTGCTCGCGCAGGATCCTCAATCGCACCACAGCATCACCGACTTCTACATTCCGGCTCCGGGCGACCAGGAGCACTGGGACCCGACCAACGAGAAGCATTGGCGGGACTGGTCCTGCTTGGGCGGTGCGAACGCCGGTGCGAGCTGTACGCCCGGGAGTGACGAATGCGGGGACCGCGGCCAGTGCACGACGCCGGTGCAGTCCACCGTGGCATGCATTGGCTACCAGTACGGACCGCCTGAAATGGGCACGGTTGGGGGGCTCTTCGGCGACGCTGAGGTGAGGCAGAACCTCGCCACAGCGCAGGAGTCGACCTTCCGCGAGGACTACCCGCCGAATGTGTTTTCCAAGATGCCGGTCAAAGGGTTCGTCCTATGGGACAGCCATGCCTTCAACCTCACTCAGCGGGACACCTCCGTCGAGCAATGGATGAACCTCGAGTTTGCGGCTCCTGAGGAGCAGGTCTACCCGCGCGTGCAGATCTTCGACGGTCGCAATCTCCTCGGGATGGGACGCATCGAAGCGTACACCTCGAAGGAAGTTTGCACCTCGTACACGCTCCCGCAGCATGCGCAGCTCCTGACCTTGACGAGCCACACGCATCGCTTCGGCAAGCAGTTCCGAATTTGGTATCCGCCCAACGAAGTCTGCTTCCCCGACGACGCTGACTGTTCACCGCCCACGCGTGAACCCGACTACATCAGCTTCGACTACGCCGACCCGCTCTATCAGCGTTTCTCCGGAGACGCGATCATGGGCTTTGACAGCGAGAACGTCGCAGACCGCACGTTCCGCTACTGCTCGGTCTGGGACAACGGTGAAAGCAATCCCGCGGAGGTTCGTCGCCATTCGGTTCGACCCGAGGCGGAGACCTGTGTCTTCGTGAACCAGATTTCAGTCCTCGCCAACGCCGCCGGTTTCGACCTCCTTCCCTGCGGCTGCCCGGAGGAGGAGCGCTCTTGCTTCGGCGGACCCAACGAGGGGATGGCGTGCAACGGCGACGACTCGGTTTGTGGCGACGGCGGTGTCTGCGATGCCTGTCCTGCGGGTCCTGGCGTCACCACGGAAGAGGAAATGTTCCTGGTGCTCGGCTCGTATTTCGTCGAAACACCTTAAGTGTAATAGTACTGTAAACTAACTGGCCTATCCGTTTGGGGTGAGCTACAGCGCCGACGATGGCTCGCTACGACGCCTACAATTCCGAATGTCTCCTGTTCTCGTTCAAAGACGGGTTGCTCGCGCGGCTCGCGCACGACTTGAAGCTTCAGGTCGAACGGTTTTCGATCGAGGTCGACGACTCGACCCGAGAGATCAAAGCCACGTTCGATCCGAGCAGCATTCAAGTCGTCTGCGCGCAGAACGATGGGCGGGACGATCCGTCGACCTTGAGCAAGGGCGACAAGAAGAAGATCTACGACAACGTCACCAAGGACGTGCTGCGGGTTCGGAAGCACCCCGAGATCCGCTTCGACTCGACCAACGTCGTGCAGCGCGGCGAGGGGTTCGCTGTCGAGGGGGCGCTTCAGATGCACGGCAAGTCCAGGAGCATCCAAGCGAGCGTCCGCGTCGATGGGGATCGCTGGGTCACCGAACTGCGCCTCCATCAACCGGACTTCGGGATCAAGCCGTACACCGCGGCCCTCGGAGCGCTCAAAGTGAAACCGGACGTGTTGGTTCGGCTGAGCGTGCCGCGCGAAAGCTGATCGGCATTGTCGGGCTGGCGCTCCTTGCCGCCTGTGGTAGCGAGCCTGGGAGCAGTCCCGGCCCCTTGGTCGACAACACCAAGTGGGTGTTCACCACGGACGGTGAAGCGCTCATCGGTCCGCCGCCCCCGGATGCGGTGTGCGAGCGCACGCCGATCGACTGCGACGAGTACCCCTGGCCCGAGGACGAGTGCGTCACCTTCGAGCCTGGGTCGAGCTGCGTCGTCGCGTTCGTTCCCGAGTGTCTCGACACCTTTACCGTGATGGCCGTCTACACCCGGATGCCGAACCCGGCGAACCCGCTCTGCACTTGGCTCACGCTCGAGCAACCTTCGCTGCGCGACATTCGCGCCGGCGATGAGGTGGAGATTCGGATGCGACACTCGGCGCTCACGGCCCCCGTGCCCAACGGCGAAGCCCGCATGATGTTCACGATCGGTGACGAGGTCGCCCTCGACTACGAGGTGCTCATCCC
>JBATLA010000170.1:0-13229 GCA_049669945.1 Polyangiales bacterium
GCAGCCGCGGCCGGCTGCGACGTGATGGTGCACGCGGCTGGTATCGCGGACCCGGCTGCAAACGCCGACACCCTCGGCTGGGCGCACGTGGCCGGCACGGAGAACGCGATCAACGCCGCCAAGCAAGCAGGCTGCCGGCGGTTCATACACATCTCGTGCGCCGACGCGACCCTCTACGACGGCCCCCGCTCGTTTTGGAACGAGACCGAAGCACCGCAGCGCCCGTACGGCGAGCTCGCGCGCACCAAGCTCCACTCCGAAGAGCTCGCGCGGGTGTCAGGCCGCAAGGGCTTCTGGACCATCGCCCTTCGGCCGGGCCTCGTTTGGGGTCCGGGTGACACTACGCACCTTCCCAAGTGGAAGACCGAAGCCGAGCGGGGTGGCATCCACCTCGTCGGCGGCGGCAAGAAGCTCCTCGCGACGACCTACATCGGCAACCTCGCCCACGCGGTTCGCTGCACACTCGAAACGAAGGTGACGACGGGCAATGTCTACTACGTGGTCGACACGGAGCTCTCCGTGTCGCGCGATTTCTTCACGGAGCTCAGCGCGGCCCTCGGCTGGAGCTCTCCGCGGCATGCGGGTCCGTACTGGTGGGCGTGGCTCGCCTCCCGAACCGGGCTATCGTCGCTTCACCCCACGCAGGTGATCCGCCGCGGCCACAGCAGCGCATTCGACATGAGCAGAGCAAAGCTAGACCTCGGCTACGAGCCGACCGTCACGCGAGCCGACGGACTGGCGGAGCTCGCCGATTGGTACCGGCATACGCGGAGCACGCGATGACGCAATCTCTTACGGACGAAGATTGGATGCGCGAGGCGATCGCCGAAGCGAAGCTCGCCGAGGGCAAAGGCGAAGTCCCCGTTGGCGCGGTGATCGTCCACGACGAGCAGATCATCGGCCGCGGCCACAACCTTCGTGAGCTCAGCCAGGACCCCACCACCCACGCCGAGATGATTGCGATCCGCGAAGCCGCCGAAGCCCTTGGAAGCTGGCGCCTGATCGACACAACACTCTACGTGACCCTGGAGCCCTGCCCCATGTGCGCCGGCGCGCTCGTCAATGCGCGTGTGCCGACCGTGGTCTGGGGTTGCAACGACCCGAAAGCTGGCGCGACCGAAACCCTCTACACCATCGGCAGTGACCCACGGCTCAACCACCGCTTCGAATGCGTCCCGGGTGTCCTCGGAGATGAATGCAGCGCCCTGCTGAGTGAGTTTTTCGCCGCGATCCGCGCTAGAAACAACCCGCCGGGCAGCCGTTGACACCCCAAAGTGTTTTGCTAGCTTCCGCCGCGGAGAGCTGTCCGAGTGGTCGAAGGTGCTTGATTCGAAATCAAGTGTACCGAAAGGTACCAAGGGTTCGAATCCCTTGCTCTCCGCCACGTTCTTTGACCTACAAATTGACGACCGCAGAAGCCCCTGCCCCCAAAAAGGGTAGAGGCCGAAGCGAAAAGGAAGGCGGACTCCGCCTGGAGAGGTGACCGAGTGGTCGAAGGTGCACGACTGGAAATCGTGTGTGCCGAAAGGTACCGGGGGTTCGAATCCCTTCCTCTCCGCCTTATGGTCCTGCCAACGTCGGCCCGTGAAACCCGCCAGGCCCGGAAGGGAGCAACGGTAGCGGTGTCCGACGTGTGGCGGGGCCTTTTTTTAGCTATATTGGTTCATGCGGGGCAAGTGGCGTACTTAGCGATGGACTGAACCATGCGTGTTTCGATCGCCCTCATCTGCTTCCCGATGGCCTTCGGGCTCGTCAGCGCGTTCGAGCCTAGCGCCGCCCTCGGCCAGACCACCACCTTGGTCACTCCGAAAGACGGCGGCTCGTACGAGGTGATCGACACCCCGCCACCGCAGGCCGCTCCGACGCAAGCCCCGTCGACCGGGGTCGTCTTGGAGCAGCCAGGACGCGTGTTGCTCGTCGGCGAGCCCGTCCGAATCCGCTTTCAATCGCCCACCGACGGCGTGTCTTTTCACCTCCGCATGGGCGGCAGCTACTCCTCGATCAGCGGCGTGAGCTTCGGCGTCGGCCTTGGAGGCGGCTACGGCTGGGGCGGTTATGGGATCGGCTACGGGGCGGCGCCGTACTACGGAGAGGTGGTCACCCGTGCTTACCAGCCGATCTGCGAAGCGCCCTGCGATGCGACCCTGTTGTCGGGACGTCACCGGCTGGCGCTTTCACTCCAAGGCAATCGGCCCGTTGAAATCAACCAGCCGATCGATCTGTCGGGCGACGCAATCGTCGAGGGGCGCTACGTCGACAAGAGCCGAATCCGCAAAGCGGGCTGGGCCGTCTTCGCGGCCGGCGCGATCACTGGCATGGCGCTGATGTTCGCCTCGGTGAACTACAACTACGACCCGATCTACGGCCAACAGATCCGCTACCGGCCGATGTTCTATACCGGCGTCGGCCTCTTCGTCAGCTCGATCATCACGGGTTCCGTCCTCGCCTCGCAAGACGACGAGGCGACTGTGAATGTTTACCCCACGGAGTGACCTCCACGCACCCCCCGGACGGTAGGCGAGGCGTCCGCCGCGGGCGCAAGAACTGCGCGTGCGAGGCGACGACGCATGTAATTCGGGTGCCGCCGCAACAGAAAACCCCTCGAGTGAGCCGGCATGCCTTGGCACGCGGTGTGCACCAACTTGGTCCCGACGGGCAGGTGAACACTGAGAGATGAACCATGAAGCGATGCCTCCTTCTCTATCTGGTGCTTGCAAGCGGGTGTGAGCTCGAATCAATGGGGTTTTCCTCCTGGGATTTCTTCGATGCTTCACAGACCATCCGCACGAGCGAGGACGCTGCGGATGCGCGCGCCAAGATGATCGAGTTCGTTTTCGGAGAACCGATGCCCGCTCGGTTCCCCGATGACGTAGGGCTGCACACAGACCCGGCTTTTGATGACCACCTGATTGAACGAGTCGTGGTCGACACCGATGACCTCACCTCCGTCGTGTATCTCATCCATCCGGATTCTTGGAACGGCGCACTCGCCATCTACCACCAGGGTCACGGGGGCGACTTCCGCGACCTCGGGCACGAAACGATCGTCGGCCTGCTCGAGGCGAACTACCAGGTTCTCGCGTTCTCGATGCCGATGAGGGGCATGAACACTCACCCATTCGAGACGGAAGAGCACGTCGAGCTGAAGGAACGGGACCATCCGCTTCGCTACTTCCTCGACCCGGTTGTCATCGCGCTGAACTGGGCCGAAGCGACCTACTCCTACTCGCGACGCTTCATGGTTGGGCTCTCGGGTGGCGGTTGGACGACGGTTGTCGCGGCTGGAATCGATGAGCGCATCGATGCGAGCTACCCTGTCGCGGGCTCGTGGCCGCACTACCTGCGCGACCTGTACGGGTCATTCGGCGACTATGAGGAGCGAATTACCCCCAACTACCTCGAGCTCTATCTGATGGCGACCCACCCTCGGAGAGAGCAAACCCAAGTCTTCAACGAGTTCGACCAGTGTTGCTTCGGCGGAACGCATGCGTACGACTACCTGTCATACACGTCGTACCGCGCCAACGAGTGGAGTGGGCGCTTCGACATCCTGATCGACCGCGACCAAGTGGAGCACGTCATATCCGGATACACGCTGGATCAGATCCTGGAGATCGAGCGCGCTGGCGGCTAGAACGCGAAGGCGGAGCGCGTAAGATCCCAGCGCAGGCTCGTGCGTCGTTCGTAGGCAAGCTGATCGTCGATGTTTCGAATTTTGCCCTTTCTCACCCCCAACATGATCGCCGTGACGAGCAGGCCGGCGATGCCGCCAATCAGCAGCGGAGCGCCGACGCCGAGCAATGTTTTGCCGGTCGTCGTGCATCGGATTTCGTCGAAGCTGGCCGACGATGCAATACGCACGCACTGGCCGGTCGCCGCGGGCACCACGAGTGCGAGACCGACGGCCGTGACCGCAGCGCTACTGATGACGCCGGTTCGCGATCTCGTTGCGAGGTACGCAAGCTCGTTGCGTCAGTACTCCTGATAGCTCGGCCTCGCTATGGCGCCTGTCGTCGCCATGGAGGAAACGGCATCGGGCTCCTGGGCCCTCGCACCGACCGCGGGGAGCAGCGCGACGAACACCAGCGTCGAGACCAATGAGCGAGCGGCATGCACGCGACGAGAGTAGCTGACGGTCACACCGGCGTCATCTGCGGCCCTCGAGGCTCACGTAGCGGACCCAGGAGGACTCGAACCTCCAACCTCCGGTTCCGTAGACCGGCGCTCTATCCAATTGAGCTATGGGTCCCCGAGGCGCGCAACGTAGCGGCCTCGACTAGAGGGTCAAGCGCCCTCTGGCGGAGAGGAAGGGATTCGAACCCCCGGTACGGCTCTACACCATACGGTCGCTTAGCAAGCGACTGCCTTCGACCACTCGGCCACCTCTCCAACAAGCAAAGTTTTCAATACCCGCCGGACACCTTTCGGCGTGCGGGCGCCCTATGTAGCCGCCGATAAATGCGGTGTCAAAGCCCCTTCGGGTGGCGGGCGGAGGCGTGCTACAAGGTCTCAGATGCGCTGCTTTGTCGTGTTGTTTCTTGGCCTCGCAACCCTCGGCTACGCCCCCGAGGCGCGCGCCTGCTCGTGCATGAAGCTGACCCCATCCGAGGGCCTGACCTCGTCTTACGCGGTGTTCACCGGCGAGGTGACCGAGATCGAGAAGAACAAAGCGACCCGCTTCGGCGGCCTCGAGGTGACCCTGCGCGTGAAGCAGATGTGGAAGGGCGAGCCAGCCGAGGAGCTGAAGGTGCACACCGCAGGGAGCAGCGCTGCGTGCGGCTACTCGTTCGCGAAGGGCGTGACCTACCTCGTGTACGCGTTCCGCGACGACGCCGACCCGCTCCGCGTCAGCCTTTGCAGCCGCACGGCGCCTGCCGACAAAGCCAAGAAGGACCTCGACTTCCTCGGAGAACCCAAGCATCGTTTTGAGGAGCCGAATAGTCGTAGAGGCAATTGCAGCGCGTCTCCGATCAGCAGCGAGAGCGGCGGGCTCGGATGGATGATGCTATCACTCGTCGGCGCGGCCCTGACCGTGCGCCGCATCGTCTGAAACCCGACAAAATACCCTTCGTGCAAATCCCCAACAGCAAGTCCTGGCTTCTCGCATCCGCCACGGTCCTCACAACACTCGTAGGCTGCAGTACCACCCCATCCAAGCCTTCGCTCATGGCCAACATGGCGCAGGAAGATGTCTCCGTGGCGCAGTTGCGGGCCCTCGACTACGAGTATGCCGCGCACTTCGGGCAGACGGTGTCGACCTGCGTGCTCGACATCGTAGATGAAACCGATGACCTCGAAGCCCTGGAGCGCGCCTACCAATGGAGGATGTGGGCAGCGGCACAGGCGCGCGCCGCCTCGTTTGACCACGACCCGTTCGCCGGGATGCTCGAGCTTTGGGTTCTGGCAGGTCAGCAAAGTAGCTACTTCGCTGAAGGAGGGGGCACGCAGGCGTTCGGTGACCAGCAACAGCTTGCGATCGCGACTACCCGGAAGCTCGAAGAAGATATCCGAGCTGTTGCCTCGAAGGTGATGGAGCCCGAGACGTTCGCATCCCTCAGCAAGAAGGTCGACGAGTGGATCGGCGCTCACCCGATCGAAGGGCGACTCTTCGTGCGTCCGACAGCACGTGCCGACCTCGCAGGACTGGTTTCCGAAGAAAAGCAGGGCGGCCTCAAGGCGGTGGGCAGCATCGAAGAAACGTTTCGAGACCTCAACGACCGCATCACCATCCTGACCGTACAGATGCCCACCGAGGCGCGTTGGCAGGCCGAGTACCTGACGAACTCCCTGTTCGAAGAACGACTCGAGAGGCCCACCAACGACTTGATCGCCACCATGGCCAACATGAACGACTTCCTCGACACGTTTGAGCAGACAGTCGATGAACAGGTCGCGACGCTTCTGGAGGCCGTGGAAAGGGAGCGCCTGGCGATTTTCGAGGCGGTCGCCGAAGAACGAAAGATGGTTCTGTCGGCCGTCGAGCAAGAACGGATATCCGTATTGAAGGAGGTCGA
This sequence comes from Polyangiales bacterium, assembly GCA_049669945.1. GTDB lineage: Bacteria > Myxococcota_A > Polyangia > Polyangiales > Houyiibacteriaceae > SG8-38. The sequence continues at coordinate 6,015 of JBATLA010000170.1, forward strand.
CACGCAGATCGTGTCGGCGACCACTGAATTCGACAGAGTAGGCAAGGGGCTAATCGACCACTTCTTTCACCGCCTCATCCAAGTCATGGTGGTCATGGGCATAGTCGTGTTCCTGATCGTGCTTTTGGTGCTCTATGTCGGGCGGCGCCGAAGCGTCCGGACGATTGACCGAACCCCGCCAAGCGAATAAATCCAAGCCATGGACCTGGTTTCCTTCCGAGAGACGGCCAGTCGGTACTCCGTCATCTTCCTCGACGCGTACGGCGTGCTCAAGAGCTCGACCGGTCTGATCGACGGCGCTCTCGATGTCGTGCGGGCGTTGATCGACGATGGCAAAGAGGTCTTCGTGGTGACAAACGACTCCTCCCGCTCTCCGGAGTCGATGGCCGAGCGCTACAATGCGCAAGCCGGATGTCAGCTGTTGCCCGCGAATCGGTACATCTCGTCAGGCATGCTGGCCTCGGAGTACCTCGAGAACCAAGTCCCGTATGGCAAAGTCGCCTACCTCGGCAAGCCCGAGTCCGCACACTACATCGAGATCGCAGGCAAGATCCCCATCCAGATTGCCAACTGTACCCCGAAGGACAACGTCGTCGGCATCGTGCTCCTCGATGACGAGGGCTTCGATTGGTTCCGCGACGTCAACGCGACGCTAAATCTGATCCGCCGCGTGAACTGCCCCGTGATCGTCGCCAACGCCGATATTACCTACCCGACGCGGGGCAACGACATCGCCATCGCGGTCGGCAGCCTCGGGGGTCTGTTGTCGCAAATCACCGAGAAGACCTTCGTCCGTTTCGGCAAGCCGGACTCGATGATGTTTGCATACGCCCTCGCCCGCGCGCGGGAGCAACTCCCCAAGGTGACCAAGCGGGACGTCCTCTTCGTCGGCGACACCCTGCGCACCGACATCATCGGTGCGAACACCTACGGCTTCGACAGCACGCTCGTTCTCTCGGGCAACACCTTGCCCGAGACGGCGGATCTGATGATTCGGGCGTCGGGGATCATCCCGACCTACATCAGCGAGTCGATCGCGACCTAGAGCACTTCGAGCAGCGGCTCGAAGTCCACCATCTCGACATTCGGTAGATACTGCTCGATGGCCTCGTGCTGTAGCCGATGACAGATGTCCGGCTGAAAGAAATGCTCCCCGACCCTCAACACGTAGTTGAGGATGAAGAAGCGGTACGCTTCTTTGAGGAAGAGCAGCTCATCCTTGGTTAATGGGTGAACCGAGTGATAGGCGCGCATGAAAGTCATGAACCGTGGATCGAAGAACGGCTCTTCGGTGTAGCTAAAGGCGGTCTGGTCACCCTCTTCGCGAACCACGCGCGCGCAGAAATAGAGGTCGAGCATGCGGGGCTCGATGCGGAACCAGTCGTAATCCCAGCGCGAGAAGAACTTGAAGCCGTCGCCGTCCATCCCAACCGAGAAGTTGCCGATGTTCCAGTCGATCAGGACGGGGATCTTGGTCCACTGGTGGTACCCAAGGTCGTCTGCGTTGCCGAGGAACGCGTCGCAGTGGGCGCGCACGAAGCTGATCGACGAGTCTCTGAAGCCGCGCTCACTACGCCACTCGGCGCTCCCGATCGCGTCGTGCAAGCTCGCCACATCGGCGCCGAGTGATTGCCAAGTCGGTCGCACCCGATCCGAGATGTTGAGGCACTCCCGGTGGAAGAGGCCCATCTCCAAGCCAAGTGATTCGATCTGGGTGTCCGATAGCTGCTTCGGCAAGAAGTCGTAGAACGGCTGTTGCCCGTAGAAGACGACCCACTCGTTCTCCTCGCGATAGGTGAACACCTCACCGTTCTTGAGCAGCACCGGCGCGAGGAAGGTCGCGTAGCGCGTCCCTCGAAGCCGGTGAATCCACTCGTGGATGCGGTAGTGGTCCTGGCGAAAGTGAACGTACGAGCCGTAGCTCGAGCGCTTCGCGACCACGTTGTGACCGTCGTCGAGCACCAGCATGTACACCGAGTTGGTGGACACGTTGGCGCTGACCTCGCGCACCTCGACCACGTCCCGGTAATCCCCGTAGGCATCCCAGGCTGCAATCACGATGGGTGGGACAGCAGGCTCAGTCACGCGTCGCTGAAGGCTTTTTACGCCTGAGCGGCGTAGAGGTCCATGATGTCGTGCAGGAGCTTCACGGCGTCGGCTTCCGAGCGCTGGAAAGCGTTGCGGCCAACGATCGAGCCGTAGCCGCCGCCCTTGGCAATTTCGCTGATCTCTTCGAGAACGGCCTCGGTGCCCTTGGCAGCCCCGCCCGAGAAGATGACGATGCGTTTGCCACCGAAGGCCGCCTGCACGACGTGCTGGATGCGCTCGGTCAGCGTGCCAATCGGGATGTTCTCGTAGCTCGTCTTGGCGGCCTTCTGAAACACCACCTCGGTCGGCGGCTTCACCTTCACGACGTGCGCGCCGAGCTGGCAGGCGATCTGCGCCGCGTAGGCGACGACGTCGACAGCCGTCTCGCCGTCCTTCGACAGGCCGCTACCGCGCGGGTAGGACCAGACGATGGTCGGAAGGCCAACGGAGCGCGCCTCGTTGATGAGGTCGCGGAGGTCCTGAAACATCTGATTGCGAAGTCCGCTGCCCGGGTAGATCGTGTAGCCGATGGCGGCGCAACCGAGGCGGAGCGCGTCGTCGACAGCCGAGGTGAGCGCCGAGCACGGCTCTTCAGGACCACCGAGCGAGTCGCTGTTGTTCACCTTGAGGATCAACGGCAGCGTGCCGGCGTACTGCGCGGCGATCTGTTCGATGAAGCCAAGCGGCGCGGCGTACCCATTGCAGCCGGCCTCGACGGCGAGGGCCGGATGATAGCCCGGGTCGTAGCCTGGGGGGTTGGGCGCAAACGAGCGAGCCGGTCCGTGCTCGAAGCCCTGGTCGACCGGCAGGATCACAATCTTGCCCGTCCCGGCAAGCCGCCCCGTGTTCATCAGTCGCCTGAGGTTGCCAATGACACCGGGGTTCTCCCCGGCGTAATTCGCGAGGATCTTCTCAACTCGTTCACTCATGCCCGTAGCCTCCGTTCTGAGCGACGACCTTAGCTCACCGAGGCGAGCTGGCCACGCGATTCGAGCCTGGTGCATAGAGGCAGCTCTTGCACCGGTAAAGGCTCCGACCAGACCTTTTTGGTGCTACGCCCGCGCTTGGGGCGCGGATGGGGTGCCGCCCTCATAGAATGCCCCAATTTCCTTGGCGTACTTCTCGTTCACGATGTTGCGCTTCACCTTGAGGGTCGGCGTGAGCTCGCCACCGTCGACACTGAATGTCGTCGGAAGGATCTGGATCTTCTTGATCGTCTGGTAGCGTGCGACCTTGTCGTTGCAAGCGTGTTGCATCTCCTGCTCGATGTACGCCTTGACCTTGGGGTTGTGAGCGGCGGTCGCGACATCGCTGAGACCGGAAATCTGTGACGCCACCTCGAGCTCGGGGAGCGCCTCGGGGTCCAGCACGATGAGCGCCGAGAGGTACGGCTGGCGATCTCCAACCACCACGGCCTGCCCGACCCCGGGAATCGATTGCAGGTACCCTTCCATCTCCGCCGGCGCGACGTTCTTGCCGCCCGCCGTGATGATGAGGTCCTTCTTGCGGCCCGTGATCGCGATGTAGCCGGCCTCGTCGATCGCACCGAGGTCCCCGGTGTGCATCCAGCCGTCGTCGTCGTAGAGCTCCGCCGTCTTGTCGGGCAGGCGATGGTAGCCCTTCACCATGTTGATGCCCTTCAGCATGATCTCGCCGTCCTCGGCGATCTTCACTTCGACGCCGGGGAGCGGCTTGCCGATCGTTCCAAACCGCAGCCGCCCGTAAGGCTGGACGGAGGCAAATGCAGTGGTCTCCGTCATCCCGTAGCCCTCGTGAATCGGAAGCCCGATCGACGCGAAGAACTCCAAGGTCGACACCGAAATCGGCGCCGCACCGCTGAGCGCCACTTGAAGCTGATCGAGGCCGAGCGCTTCCTTGATCTTCGAGATGACGAGCTTGTTGGCGAGATTTCGGGAGACGCCCGACACCGGCCGCCCGGTCGTGATCTCCTTTTTGAACGCTTCGAGCTCGGTCTCGCGGGCCCAGCCGGCGAGCTTCGCCTTGACGCCGGTCGCCTCGGCGAGCTTGCCGCGAAGGGCCGCCTCGAACTTCTCCCACACGCGCGGAACGGCGAGGAAGATCGTCGGGTGCACCTCCATCAAGTAGTCCTTGATCTTCGTGAGGTCGGAGCAAAAGAAGATCTGCCCCTGGGTCGCAAGCCCTGCAAAGTTGGTGATGCCCTGCTCGGCCGCGTGACAGAGCGGCAGGTAGCTCACGCTGCGCGGCTCAGTCTCCTTCAGGAACGGAAACACGGTCGTGACCGCATTGGCGATCAGCTCGATGCCGCGATGGGTGAGCATCGCGCCCTTCGGAAGGCCCGTCGTGCCCGATGTGTAGATGAGGAGCGCAACATCATCCGGTTGGACGGCATCGAGGCGGGCATCGAGATCGGCATCGGCCAATGCGTCGCCCTTGGCCTTCAGGGCGTCCAGCGTGATTACCCGCGGGTCGCTCGAACCAAGGTCGTCCATCGTCACGATGTGCTCGATGGGGCTGTCACCGTCGGCGATCGAGATGTACTTGCTGAGCTGCGTCTGATCGTCGCAAATGACGATGCGTGACTCCGCATTGCCCACGATGTAGGCCATCTGCTCGGGCAGAAGCGTCGTGTAAAGCGGCGCCGGAATGCCCTGGGCGGCGTTGACGCCATGCTGACAGATCACCCAGTCGCGCCGGTTCGCTCCGACAATGGCCACGCAGTCCTCCGGCTGAAGTCCAAGCGCGATGAGCCCCTTGCCGACACGACGCACCTCGTTCCAGAACTCGGCCCAGGTACTGGTCGCCCAAGTCCCATCCGCGTTTCGATCGTGAATCGCAGGCGAAGCGCCCTTCTTCTGCGCAGCGTCCTCGATCCGCGCGAGCATCGTCGCTTGTAACGTCATGTGGCCTCCCGGAAGGAGGGCTACGCTACCTGATCTCACGCGAGAACGAAATCCCCATCGGCATTGCTGGAATCGCCGACGCGGACACTGACGGGCTCTGGGCGTTGAACGCAATGAGCGCCGAGTCCGAGGGGGGACTCCATCACGACATCAATTCGGTTGTTCAGATTCGTCAATTCAGCAACGCTGCGGGTGTTCGCCAGGTGGAAGTGAACCCCGGAAGCAGAACAGATAGCGATGCGCCCTCAGGTCCACGGCGGCTTCGCCTAGCTGCGGCGGTTGCCGCGGCACTGCTGCTCGCCGCGCTGGTTGCTGTATCACCGCATGTTCTCTCCGGGTTCCCGGGCGGTCACAGCGTCCAGTTCAACCTCTTCTGGTATGAGTGCTTCCGCGATCAGCTCTTCGGCGGTGAGCTTCTTCCGCGATGGCTGTTCGACTATTGGGACGGATTGGGCGCGCCGGTCTTCTACTTCTACGCGCCCTTTCCCTACTATCTGTTCGCGTTGGGCGAGCTCTTGCTCGTTGGCCAATGGGGCGATTTCGGCGTCATGAGCGCAGGCCACCTGCTGCTGTACTTCCTTTCGGGTGCTGCGTTCTACGTCCTGGCGAGACGCTACCTCGGTCCCTTCTGGGCAACCGCGACCGCGATCGGGTACATGTTCGCGCCATACCACTACATCGATCTCGAGAAGCGAGCGGCGATGGGCGAGGCATCCGCGTACATTTGGATCCCGCTCATTCTGATCGGCGCCTCGAGAACCGACAAGACGTGGCGGAGCACTGTCCTGACCTCGTTCGCCTATGCCGGCCTGGTGCTCTCGCACTTGCCCAGTGCTCTGCTTGCCGCGCCGGCGATCGGTCTGTTCTTCGTGCTTTCGAGCGAGCGAAGCGCGCGCTGGCAAGCGCTCGCCCATGCCCTAGCCGTTGGCGTTCTAGGGGTCGCGCTGAGCGCCTTCTACGTGCTCCCGTCGCTGCTGCTCCGCGACACGCTGCCCTTCGACGGGTGGATCACCGCACAAGGTGTGCATTTCGTTGCGAGTGGCTGGCTGATCGGAAGCCCGGAGCTCCCCGGCTTCGGCCGCTATGTCTACGAAGTGCTGGGCGGAACCACCGCGGTGGGCCTCGGCTCCTGGGCGGTCCATGAGGCGCTCAGAAGGAGCCGTTTCGGCGCTGGGCTCGAGCGCCCCATGAGGCAGATCACCGCTCCAATCATGGCCGTGCTCTGCCTCTGCTGGTTCCTCATGTCTGGGCTCGCGCGGCCGCTCTGGGAACATGCTCCTTTCCTTTCGCAGGTGCAGTTCCCGTGGCGACTTGGCGTGCTCGTCGACGTGTGCAGCCTCTTGCTGGTCGCCCTGTTCGCGCCTCCCGTCATCGAGCGTGCGTGCGCGGCTTTGGGTGTCGTCGGACGGCGACGCAGGGCCCTCGCGTTCGCGTTCGGCACCGTCGCCCTCGCTGTCCTGGCAACGCTTGTCATCGGGATGCATTTTCCGGGCACCGTCCAGTCGAGAACCGACATCCGGGGGATTGGGGCACCCGTCGAGTATCGGACCACCTGGCTCGTGACAAGCCCTGTCTATCTCGGCCCGACGGATCCGGCGGAGCTTCGCGACATCGACACTGCGCCGAAGGCGCATCGAGCAGGGGTCCGTCGCTGGAAGCGGCATGTGAACCGACTGGACCCAATCGCTGCTCTCAGAAGACTGCGGCCCGATGAATCGGTTCGCATCGACAGCGACGAGCTCGGCCGTGCGACGATGTCGATGACCCTTAGCTCAGCGGCGACCCTCCGGGTGAAGAAGGTCTACTACCCCCACTGGCGACTTACCAACGACGCTGGCGACGAGATAGAAACCCGTCCGGACGACAGAACCGGCCTCCTCGCCTTCGAGCTTCCCGAGGGTCGGCACCAGCTGGCCTTGGACCGACGCATGCTGCCGGTGGAACTGCTCGGCCTTGCCGTGTCGCTCCTGGCCGCGCTAGCAGCCCTCGGCTTCCTGAGGAGCTCGCGAGAAACCTAGAGCGGGGCAATAGCGACGCAGCGCTGACTTCCTACGTGCGTGCGTCTGCGAGTGCGAGCTGACCGGGGAGGACGCTGGCGCTGAACGCTGAACGCTGACGCTGACGCTGAACGCTGACGCTGAACGCTGACGCTGAACGCTGACGCTGAACGCTGACGCTGAACGCTGGCGCTGACGCTGACGCTGACGCGGACGTGGATGAATAATGGAGATGCACCATCGTCAGC
>JBATLA010000171.1:0-9790 GCA_049669945.1 Polyangiales bacterium
ATGCGGTCATGCAATGGGCGAATGGCCATTTAATTCCTCCAATTTCGGGCGCTTAGGCGCCCGGTAGCTCGTTGGCACTCGTCAGGTGGGAGTGCTGATTCGGCGCCAACCTAACCCTGAACCCCGCGGAGTCAAGCCATGTTTCGGGAGTTTTTCGCGCCTTTTCGGAGTCGGGTTTGCCGGCGCGGAGGACCCCTGCTAGCCTCCGGCGCCTATGGCACGCGTCACCGTCGAAGACTGCTTGGAACACGAGGAAAACCGCTTTGCGTTGGTCATCTTGGCCGCCCGGCGGACCCGCCAAATCATCAAAGGCGCGCCGGCGCTCGTTCACAGCCGGAACAAGCCGATCGTGACCGCCTTGCGCGAAATCGCTGATAAAAAGGTGTACTTCGCGCGCCCAGTGAGAGGCGCTGTCGAAGAGTACATCGCCGAGACCAAGGCGAACGACCCCTCGCAACAGTAGGCGCGCCGATTCGCCCCATCTTTGCAGCGACAACGGCCCCCAGGTAGCCTGGTGGAGGGGTCATGGCTCGCATCACCATCATGGGTCCGAGCGGGCGGCAGGAGCGTCAGCTCTTCCGGCACAACTCGCTTGGGCGCCACCCGCGGAACACGCACCAGGTGCTGGACCGCGTGGTGTCGAAGGAACACTGCCACATCGAGCTTCGGGGCGAGGATTACGTTCTCAAAGACCTTGGATCGCTGAACGGCACCTTCATCAACGGTCAACGCGTCGCTGGCGAGCAACCGCTTCGACCCGGTGACGAGATCACGATCGGCTCCACGCGCATCGTATTCGAGCCAGATCAGAATCACGCGGAGGTGACGTTCGACCGGCTCATGAGTGAGGAGCCGCGCGAGGCAACGCAGCGTTTCAAAATCGGCGACACCGACGCAGGACATCTCATCCGCGCGAAGGTCTCCGTCCTCGCCGAGAAGACTTTCTTTGCCGAAGAGCTGATCGAAGACGACGCCTCACTTCGCCGTGACTACGAGAAGCTCCGGGCAAGCCACGAGGTCACGCGAGCCATCGAGCTCGGCACGAGCATCACCGCGCTGTGCAACAAGATCCTCGAAGTGGCGTTTCGGCTCGTCCCGGCCGATCGGGGCGTCGTCCTCCTGCACAACGACCAGGGGCATCTCGAGCCCGTATCCGTGCGAACCGGCGAGGACGCGGACCCGAATCAGGAGGTCGTCGTGAGCAAGACGGTGCTCGATACGGTGGTCCGTGAAAAGGAAGCGGTCCTCTCGCACGACGCATCGGCCGATGCTCGGTTTCAAAGCGCGCAATCCGTGATCATGCAGGGCATCCGCTCGACGATGTGCGTTCCCCTGCTGCACGACGAGACGGTCCTGGGCATCATGATGCTGGACTCGAAGCTCGCGACGCACGCCTTCGACGAGAAGGACTTGGCGTTGTTGGAAACCGTGGCGAGCCAAGCCGCCATCGCGGTGCAGAACACCTTGTTCGCCAAACGCCTCGAGCAGGAAGCGGTCATGCGCGAGCGCTTTCGACGCCTGCTGTCGCCGGACATCGCAGAGCAGGTCCTCTCGGGTCACCTCGAGGTGAAGAAGGGCGGAGAACTGCGGGAGACGACCGTTCTCTTCGCCGACATTCGCGGGTTCACGGCCATGAGCGAATCGTACGAGCCGCAGATCGTCGTCGACGCGCTCAACGAATACTTCGAACGGATGGTCGAAATCGTCTTCCGCTACGAAGGCACGCTCGACAAATTCATCGGCGACGAAATGATGGTGCTCTTTGGTTCTCCCGTCACCCATCGTGACGACCCGGCCCGCGCCGTCCGCGCGGCACTCGAGATGCAAGCCGCGCTTGGTGCCATCAACGAGCGCCACGCAGCGCGGGATCTGCCCCCGTTCGAAATTGGAATCGGCATCAACACCGGTGAGGTCGTTGCCGGCTACATCGGCAGCAGCCAAGCGCTCGAGTACACCGTGATCGGCGACCCAGTGAACACTGGCTCACGCCTTTGCTCTCTGGCCAAGCCGGGGCAGACGCTGCTCAGCGAGGGCACGGTGGAGAAGCTCGGCAACGCGTTTGCATTCAACGAGCTGCCCGCGGAGCAAGTCAAAGGCAAGGCACAGCCCATCCGCGTGTTCGAGCTGGTCGGCCGCGCCGACCGCGAGTAGGCGACGGAGCTTGCCGCCTCCGGGAGATGTGCCAGGGATCGAGCGATGGCCCACCTGGACTTCGAAGCGCCCCTGGTCGAGCTGGAGGAGCGAATCGCAGCGCTCAAGGCGCTGACCGAGGGCGGAGCTCCCGAGGCCGAGGACATCGACGCGCAGATCCAGAGCCTCCAAGCGCAGGCCGACGAGCTGCAACGAGAACTGTACGCGGACCTCGACGTCTGGAAGAAAGTCCAGCTCAGCCGCCATCCCGATCGCCCCTACCTGCGGGATTACGCCGGCATGCTCTTCGAGGACTTCGTCGAGCTCCACGGCGATCGGAACTTCCGTGACGACCCCGCAATCATCTCGGGCTTTGCGCGTTTCGAATCCGAGATCGTCGCAGTGGTCGGCCATCAGAAAGGGCGCACGGCCAAGGATAAGGCGCACCGGAATTTCGGCATGGCGCACCCGGAGGGGTACCGAAAGGCCGTCAGGGTGATGAAGCTTGCCGAGCAGGCTGGTCGGGCCGTGCTCACGTTCATCGACACCCCGGGCGCGTACCCGGGCCTCGGCGCCGAGGAGCGCGGTCAGGCCGAGGCCATCGGCCACGCGATCGAGGTCATGAGCCAGCTTCGTGTTCCGGTGATCAGCACCGTCGTGGGAGAGGGTGGTTCGGGCGGCGCGCTGGCCATTGGAGTCGCCAACCGCGTCCTCATGCTCGAGTACGCCACGTACAGTGTCATCACCCCCGAGGGCTGCGCGTCGATCCTGGGGCGCGACGGCGCGCGGGCGGCCGACGCGGCCGAACAACTCAAGCTGCTGGCGCATGACGCCAAGGCCATTGGCATCGTCGACGAGGTCGTCCCTGAGCCGCCCGGTGGAGCGCACCGCAAGCCCCAGCTCGCCGCGCAAGCCCTCCGGGAGGCGATAGGGCGGCAGCTTCGCGAGCTCCAAGGCCTCGACTCCGATGCCCTCGTGACGCAGCGATATCAGCGATTTCGCGCACTTGGCACCTGGCAATAGGGCACGCCTTTTTTGACGTAGGCAGCCTTGGATCTCTACGATCCAAGTGCGGGGTTATGCCGTGAACAGGCTGCTGACAATGGCCATGGTGCCAGCACTCATCGGGTGCAGCTCGGGAGGGGCGCATTCGCACAGCCGGACTGCGGCCGACGCGGCAACGCGGGATGCAGAGATGACCGCATTGCGCGTTCAGGTCGACGAGCAGGAGCAGGAGCTCCGCACACTTCGAGGCCAGCTCGCATTGGCGCGCGCCCAGGTTCAAGAATTGAAAGGCGGAGAGCGGCGCGCGCCGCAGATGACGGCGCGTATTTCCGACGGTGACGAGCTTCCGTGGGCCAAAGACGGCAAGGGCGAGCTCGGTATGCAAGCCGTGCTTCGGCTCGACGGCGAGGTGGTTGACGAGCGACTCTCGATCACCGACGACGTACCGGACCTCCCGACGTTCGAGGAGCCCGAGCGCACCGAGGCGGCTCCCGCTCGCGAGGAAGTGAGCGTCGAAGGATACCGGCATGGGCTCGAGCTGATCCGCAACCAACGTTTCCAGGATGCGTTGATCGAGCTCGACGCGTTTGCCGCAGAGCATCCCGGCCATCCCTACGCTGACAACGCCCTCTACTGGTGCGGTGAGATCCACTATTTGCGCCACGAGTACGCGCAGGCGCTTGCGTACTTCGAACGGGTCGAGAAGGCCCATCCTTGGGGAAACAAGGCCCCCGACGCCCTCTATCGGATTGGGCAGATCTATCTGAGACGCGGTGATACCGCCCGTGCTCAGGCGTATTTCGACAAAGTTAGGGAGCAGTTCCCAGATACCGCGGCGGCGCGTTTGGCGCTGCGGGAGGACGCATCATGAAGCTGGTGGGATGGACGAGCGTGTGGGCCGTGCTGATGGTGGGCGTGGCAGTCGCACAGGTCGGTGTAGCCGTGGATGAGCCCGAACAGTCGGCCGCGAAAGACAAGGTAGAAGTCCCAGCGGACATGCCTGAGGTGTACACGGTGAAAGAGGGCGACACGCTCTGGGACATCACCCAGAGCTACTACGGTGACCCCTATCGGTGGCCGCAGGTGTGGTCGTACAACCCCGACATCACCAACCCGCACTGGATCTACCCGGACCTCGAAGTGCGTCTGCGGCCCGGCGACGAGGACGTCATCAAGACGGCGCCGAGCGGATTCAAGCGTGCGTCGGGAGGCGGTGGCGGCACCCACGCGGTTTACATGGCCGAGTACGGCTTCCTGAACAAATACGCGCTGAATGACGCGGGGTTCATCATTGGCGCCAACACGGAGCACATGATGATGGCCGATACCGACATCCTGTACCTCCGCTTCAACGAGGGCGTAGAGCCAGAGGTCGGCAAGGTGTACACCGTGTTCCGCGAGATCGAGTCGCTCGAACGCGAGTCCTTGGAGAAGGGCACCCTCGTGCGCATCCTCGGCGAGGTATTGCTGCAGGACTACGACATGAAGCGCGGCGTCGGGCATGGGCTCGTCGTCAACACGATCGACGGCCTCGAGCGCGGTTTTCGCCTCGCGCCGCTTGAGCGTCATTTCTATTGGGTCGATGTGGTGCCGGCCGACCGCTCGTTGCGGGCGACCGTCGTTGCCAGCTTGTACCCGAGGAAGCTCCCGTCGACGAACCAGATCGTGTTCGTCAATGTCGGCGCGGAGGAGGGCGTGGCGCTCGGCAATCGCTTCTACATCGTTCGGCAGGGTGACGAATGGCGGAAGAGCGCAGAGGGGAGCGTTGGCCGGGAGATCGAGACGACCGTGCCGCTGCCCGACCCTCCCAAGCACTACCCATGGGAGGTGGTCGCGCTCGGCCGGGTGGTCAACGTCCAGCCGCACACTGCGGCGATCCTCCTCGAAAGGGCCAAGCGGGCCGTCCGGCTGGGCGATCGCGCCGAATTGCGCAAGGGGGAATAGCCCCGCACTGAAGGCCGTTGCCTCCATGCCCCGTTCCGGGAGAGTATCGGCCTCAGTATGGCTTCAGACGGCGACCGAGACGGCCAGGAGGCTCTGCGACTACAGAACGTCGTAGAGCGCGAGCGGGCCAAGCTGCGGGCGCTCCAGGACATCAGCGCGGCCCTGGGTTCGACCCTCGACCTCGGGGAGCTCCTCGAGATGATCCTCGACCGAATTTCCGAGGTCATGGAGGCCGATCGGTCCACCTTGTACTTGCTCGACGAGGACACCGATGAGCTTTGGTCGAAGGTCGTGCAGGGCGACGCCGTACACGAGATTCGACTGAAGCCGGGAGAGGGTCTCGCCGGGGCCGTCGCGAGCACAGGCAAGCCCCTGAACATCAAGGACGCCTACCAAGATGTTCGATTCGATGCCGAATGGGACCGCCGGACCGGGTACCGGACTCGTTCAACCTTGTGCGTCCCCATGAAGAACCAGCATGGACGGACGATTGGCGTCGTACAGGTTCTGAACAAGCATGAGGGGTACTTCACCGTCGCAGACGAGGCGATGCTGACCGCATTGGCGAGCCATGCAGCGGTGTCCATCGAGAACTCGAAGCTGTTCCTTTCGGTGGTCGGCAAGAACATCGAGCTCCTCGAAACGAAGGAGCAACTCGAAAAGAAGATTCGTGAGCTCGACGTGCTCTTCGAGATCACCCAGGTCGCAGCGAGCGCGATGGAGCTCGACGACCTTCTCGCCGGCGTGCTCGCGCGAACCATGCGAGCGACCGACGCCGAAGCTGCCTCAATTCTATTGGCGGACGAACACACGGGCGACCTGACGTTTCGCGCCGCAGTCGGCGGTGAGCCCGACCGGGTGAAGAAGATGACCATCAAGGCCGGGCAGGGCATTTCCGGCTGGGTCGCCGAGCACGGACGACCGCAAATCGTCAACGAAGTCGACCAAGACCCACGACACTCGACGCACATCTCGGACGAGGTCGGCTATCATCCGAAATCGGTGTTGTGTGTCCCGCTGCGCTGGGACGACGGCATGGGGGCGCTGCAGTTGCTCAACAAATCCGGCGGCCGGGCGCCCTTCATCGATGACGACCTCAAGATGGCGACCGTGATTGCAGGTCATTTGTCGACCGCCATCGCGCAGGCCCAGTCGCGGGCGCAGCAAGCCCGCGAAGAGCGCCTCGCCACGCTCGGGCGCTTCCTGTCGAGCATGCTTCACGACTTGAAGACCCCACTGACCGTCATCTCCGGATACACGCAGCTGCTCGTCCAGGAGGAGGATGAAGACGCGCGCCGGGATGCCGCATCCTCGATCCGCCGCCAGGTCCAGCTCCTCAAGACGATGATGGGCGAGACCTTGGCCTTTGCCAAAGGGGAGCGTCGCATCCTGATTCGCCGCGTGTACCTCCACACCTTCTTCGAGGACCTCGCCGAGCAGCTCAAGCCCGAGCTCGCCGACAAGGGCATTCGGCTGGAGCTCACGCTGAACGACCGCGGCGTCGCGCACTTCGACGAAGAGAAAATGCAGCGCGTCTTTCACAACCTCGCGCGCAACGCGGCCGAGGCGATCGGCGAGGAGGGGGGCGTCTGCCGCCTCGAGGTCAATCGCGGAGACGACGGCGCACTCATGCTGACGTTCTCCGATGATGGCCCAGGGGTCTCGGAACAGATCCGTGGGCGCTTGTTCGAATCGTTCACCACGCACGGCAAGAAGGGCGGCACCGGCCTCGGCTTGGCCATCGTGCAGAGCATCGTAGAAGACCACGGCGGCAACGTCGCCGTGGAGAGCCGGCCCGGCCGTACCGCCTTCACGATCACCCTTCCGCAGCCCCAACCGAGAAAAAGCACCCGACCCCCCGCAGCCGCCGAATAGGGGACAGGCTCCCCCCGGCCGCGCTTGACCGGGAGGACGATTCCCAAGCAAGATGCCTGCCGTGTCCGACCCGTTCCCGCTCGCCGTCCACCCATGGCGCACGGACCTCTACGAGGAGCTCCATAGCCGGCCTTCGCCGTTGGTGGAGACCCCGTGCACGATCAGTCACGTCGCCGTCCAGATGGGGCACGAAGAGCGCAAGGCCGAGCACGTCCACTTGGCCGCGCTCTGCGCGCAGTTCGACGTCAGCCCGCCTGGTGTCAGCGCGTCCTGCTTCTACCAAACCTTAGGGGATGTCGAGCTTCGGTGGGAAAAGCACACCGAGTTCTCGACTTACACGTTCGTCTGCAGGGTCCGTGGAGACGCGCTTCGGGAGCCGAGCGCCCTGAGTCAGATCCCCAACGAGTGGCTCTCCGCGATGCCGGGCAAGGTCACCACGGCCCTTCACCTGGCCTTCAACGCGGCAGACGGGCCTCCGGAGCCCCTGGGGCTCGACCACTACTTCGAGAAGCAACCGCTTCGGGGCGGCGTGGTCCGCCGGGGGACGGCCTATCTCTACAGCAGCTTCCGCCTCCATTCCGACGGCTTCGGACGACTGGTGCTTCAGGCCCGCGACCTCTCGGCCCTCCAGGCCGGCCGCTTGGTGCAGCGCGTGCTCGAGATCGAGACCTACCGCCTGATGGCACTTCTTGCGCTCCCGGTCGCCCGCGCGATCGCCCCGGAGGTCGGCGCGATGGAGCGGGAGCTCGCGCGGATCAACGAAGCGCTAACCGAAGCTGACGCGGAGACCGACCAGCACGCGCTGCTCGGCGAGCTCTCCCATCTCGCGGCGCGCGTCGAACGCATGCGGTCCGATACGACTTATCGCTTCGCGGCCACCAACGCCTACTTCGACCTGGTGCGCGAGCGAAACCGAGAGCTGACCGAGGAGAAGATCCCGGGACTTCAGCCGATTCACGTGTTCATCAAACGCAGGCTCGCGCCCGGGGTTCGCACCTGCAACGCGGTCCGCGACCGGCTCGACGGCCTCTCACGCCGCATCGGTCAGACCAGCAGCCTGCTCCGCGCGCGCGTAGAGCTCTCGATTCAAGGTCAGAACCGCGAGCTGCTCGAGTCGATGAACCGGCGCAGCGAAACACAGCTCCGGCTGCAGCAAGCCGTCGAGGGCCTCTCCGTGGTGGCCATCACGTACTACCTCATGGGGCTGCTGAGCTACGTCTGGGCCGGGTTCGACTGGGTCGGCTGGCCGTGGAGCAAGAAGATCACGTTCGCCTTCGCGGTGCCCCTGATCATGCTGCTCGCCTGGCGAATCATCCACGGCGTGAAGCGCCGCGTGCAAGGCCACTAGCGGTCAGGCGAAGTCGCGCTCCATCCGCTCTTGATCTTCCTTGCAGCGGATGCACAGCTCGGTCTCTGGGCGCGCCTCGAGGCGCTTGATGCTGATGGGTTCTTCGCAGTCCTCGCAGACGCCAAACTCGCCTTCATCGAGCTTCTTGATGGCCTTCTCGATTTTCTGGAGGAAGACGCGCTCCCGGCCACGAAGGCGAAAGGTGAACGACTGCATGTACTCGCTCGAAGCGAGGTCCATCTCGTCCGGAAGCTCGGACGCGTCTAGGGTCATGTCCTGGTCCATGGTTTCGCGCGCGCGGCGAACGACTGCGTCACGTTTTTCTTCCAGGATGGCGCGGAACCGCTTGAGCTCGGTCTTCTTCATGCTTGTCTGACCCCCTTTTGAGGGAGCGCGAGCATAATGATCGCGCCCCGCTAGTCAAGAAGCGAACATGCAACAAGCCGAAATGACGTGTAAAAAGAGCTAGCCGAGGGTGTCGAAAAACGAGTCGGCGCGGCGTAGACCGGGCCCCCAGAGGATCGCCTCCACCCGTTCACCTGGGCGAAGCTCAGCCTTGTCCGCAGGAAGGACCACCAGTGCGTTGACGCCGACGAAGGAGGGCAAGGAGCCAGAACCCTGCTGGTTCGTCAGGGTCACCACGAGATCGTCGCCTTCCCGGGTGGCCACCCCTCGGGCGATTTCGACTCGCCCAGGCCGCCTGCGATAGCCGTGCTTGAGCCGCACCGACACGGGCTCCGGATGCGGCTGAGGGTCCCCGAGCATCTTCCGGAGGCAGGGCGCGACCAGCACCTCGAAGGTCACCATCGCGCTGATCGGGTTGCCGGGGAGCCCGATCACGGGCTTGCCCTCGTACTGAGCGAACGCGAGCGGCTTCCCAGGCTTGATTCGAACCTTCCAGAAGTTCGGCTCGATGCCGACCTTGGCAAACGCCTCGTGGACGAAATCGTACTCCCCCACCGAGACACCGCCCATCGTGATGACCACGTCGGCCTCGAGCGCCTTTCGGAGCGCGGTCTCGATCTCCGGTAGGCGGTCCGGCGCAGCCGGGAGCGGCACGGGCACCACCCCAAGCTCGCGCAGCATCTCGGTCAGCACGTAGACGTTCGAGTTCACGATGGTCCCCGGAGTCAAAGTGGCGCCGAGCTCTCGAAGCTCGTCGCCGGTCGAGAGAAGCGCCACCCTCGGCCGTTGGACCACGCTCACATGAGAGATGTTCTGGCTTGCCAGGAGACCGAGCTCGCCGTGCCAAATGCGGTGCCCGGCGCGCAACAGAGCTGCGCCGGCGCAGACGTCGCTTCCCCGAGCGCGGACATGCTTGCCGACCCTCGAGGCTTCCACAATCGCCACCTCGTCTCCGGAACGCTCGGTGTCTTCCTGGATGACGACGGCGTCCGCCCCAGCAGGCATCGGGGCACCCGTGAAGATGCGGCAGGCGGCGCCGGGCTCGAGCGCTTCGGGCAGGGGGCCGCCTGCACGCGACTCGCC
>JBATLA010000172.1:0-6341 GCA_049669945.1 Polyangiales bacterium
CTTTTACGAAGATGCTGTTCCGGAGGAAATCCCTCCAAAACCGAGGCGGTTCCTCGTCCGCCTTGCGCTGGAGCACACGGCGCACAAGGTAGGTCGTGTACCCAAGCAGGAACGCGATGTCCGCAAGCATGGCCTGGACCTTGCCCCGATTCTTCACGAAGAAACGCCTGCGCGAATCAAACCAGTAGTCGGGGTACCGGCGTTTGTCCTCGCGATCGTCGGTGATGCCCGTCGCCTGGGCCTGATGATGCGTCACGATGCTAGCCGGGACGGAGTACGTCGTCCATCCAGCGCGACGAGCTCTGAAGCAGAAATCCACCTCGTCGAAATAGAGGAAATAGCCCTCGTCGAGCAGCCCAACGTCGAGCAACACCTCCCTCCGAATCATCATGGCGGCCCCGGTAACCCAATCGACTTGCATCGTCTCGTCACCGAGGTCGTACAACAGTTGTTGATTCCGAAGGAGCTTGGTGAGAAGGCCCAACTTGAAACCTTCGATCAACTCACTCGCAACGCTCGGGAACCGGAACGCCGCGTGGGCCCGTTGCCCGTCGGCGTTCTCGACGCGGGTTCCCGCGATACCGACATCCTGACGGCTTTCCATGAACTTCAGCAGCGTGCTGATCGCGCCCTGATGCACGTATGCGTCGGGGTTCAGGAGCATCACGTAATCCGGAGCGTCTTCCGCGTCGAGGTAGGGTCGAATCCCAGCATTGTTACCCGCACTGTAGCCCCCGTTCCGTTCCAAGGGCATCAAGGTGCACCAATCCCACTGATTCGCCTCGATTGCGCTTCCGATGATTTCGACCGAACCATCTCCCGAATTGTTGTCGGTGACGACGACTCGAATGTCTCGGATTCGTTGGACCTCGTGCTCGAGGGAACGGAGACAATCGACGACGAGCTCCGGCGTCCGGTAGTTGAGCACGACGACGAGGACTTTCATCAGGCTTTCACTATAGCGAAGCTAGGCGAAGTGATCGCCCAGGCGCAATGCGGCGGCAACGATCGTGAGCGTCGGGTTCGCGTACCCCACACTCGATGGAAAGACCGAACTTCCCGCGATGAACAGGTTTTCCGTTTGATGATGCCGGCAGTCGCTGTCGACGACACCCTCCGATGGGCTCCGGGACATCCTCGTCCCGCCCATCTGATGCCATCCGGTCCCCCCGCGCGGGACCTGGCCGCTTCCGAGCTCCGCCGCACCCAGGAAGCGCCCGACCTTGGCACCCTCGAACTCTCCCCGGGCGACCTCCACCGAGCGCCAGTAGCTATCCACCTCCGGACGGCTCCACGACCACTGAAGGCGAGCTTGGCGCTTGCCATATCGATCGCGGGCACGGCCCAACCGGAGTCGGTTGTCGCGAGAGGGGCGTTGAGCCGCCATCGACTCGATCGCCAACAAGCCGACGTCGGTTACCGCCGTGCTCGGATCCGACCAGCCTCCAAGCGCGGTGTGGTGGCGCGGACCCGAGCGAAGCTTGAGTCGCACTTGCCCGATGGTGGAACGCGGATCCTTAGCCAGCTCGAAGAGCTGCTTGGTGACCTGGGCGGGACTCAGGCTCGAATACCGCGAGTGATAGAGTCTCGCGCCCGCTGCGGCGGCTTTGCTCGCTGTGACCGATGGCGCTCCGACGAGGGTCATCGAGAAGCGGAGCAGGTCTTGGGCGCGCACCGCATCCTCGGAAAGCGAGTAATGGCCGAGCACGGTCTGACCGTTCCGGTCGTGAAAATCATGAAAGCGGCCCGTCTCGCGAATGTCGTCGTCGGGGATCAACACGCCAAGGCGCATATGCGGGTGGTCCATGAACCAACGACCCAGGGTATCGTGAGGGTCGACGATCTGGCCTTCATCGACCGCATTGAGCAATATCCGAGCGTTCTCTACGCCTCCGGTCGCGAGGACGAGCTGCTTGGGTGTCATTGCAAAGCGCTCCCCGCTCGCATCGACAAACGTGATGCCCGTCACTTTGGACTTGGTCGCGTCCGTCTCGACCTCGAGCAGCGTCCACCCCGTTCGGACGTCGATGTTGTCGGATTCATAGGCGTCGTGAAGCCGGTTTTCGTGAACCACGCTCGCTTTGGGAAAATGAAAATACCGTCGGTCGAAAACCTGAGGGTCGAGAGGATAGTCGCCCACGCCGTTCGACGGCTCGAACGGCTCGAACGGCGCTTTCGGCAAACTGAAGAACTCGAGAGCTTGATCGAGGTAGCGATCCACCTCATCGAACCCGACCGGCCAAGAGGGTATGTCGTAGTGGCTCTGCGCGTCGAAATCGATGCGTTCCGGGCGCGCGATGCGAAGTGTCGCCGGCGCTCGGAGCCGAGGACGAACGCACCACATGGTCGAGCAGCCACCCGGTGCTCGAGTCCGACCCGAGCGCAGGTAGTGCGGCTCGAACAGGCTTGGCCCTCGCAGGAGCAGCGGATCGGTTCGATCAGGTGCCGAAACCGCGTCGACCACCTCGCCAGTGTTTAGGTCGCTCCGATCCGAGAGGCCGTCGCCGCTTTCGACCAGCAAGACGCTCTTGCCGCGGCCTGCCGAGCGCAACGCCACCGCAAGACCGGCAGGCCCGCTCCCGACGACACAAACATCCGGACTGGTGATGGGCTTCACGACTCCGACAAACTGAGGGTTCTGAGGCCCAAGCGCAATCCCATGGAGACACATGCTAGCATGATCGTGACCCAAGCATGTCTGACCTCCTGGTACACCTCGGCTATCACAAGACCGCCACGACCTGGTTGCAAAATGCGGTCTTCAGCGACCCATCATTCGGGTTCATCTCTCCGTGGGGAAGCCAGGCGGGAGCGGCGGTGGACGAGTTCGTACTCACCGACCCGTTTCGGTTCGACGCGACGAAGGCCCGGTCTCGTTTCGAGAAGGGCCTGGTCGAAGCACGTGAGAAGGGCCTGGTGCCGGTGCTCTCGAACGAAGCGCTTTGCGGACAGCCGGTGG
Organism: Polyangiales bacterium; assembly: GCA_049669945.1. Taxonomy (GTDB): domain Bacteria; phylum Myxococcota_A; class Polyangia; order Polyangiales; family Houyiibacteriaceae; genus SG8-38. The sequence goes on from JBATLA010000172.1 coordinate 2,960, forward strand.
ACGGCGGACGGTTCGCCTACGGCAAGTACGTAGTGACCCGCCTCCACGAGACCTTCCCGGACGCGAAGGTTTTGATCGTCGTGAGGGAGCAGCGGGCGGCCTTGCTCTCTCACTACCGCCAATACATCGCCAACGGCTTCTCTGGCGACATCGCGCGCTTCATCGGCGGAACGGAGCTTCCTCCTGGATTTGCGCCCGATTTCCCCCTGACTCACCTCGCGTACGATGGTTTGGTGAACCATACGCAGGCTCTTTTTGGCGCCGAGCGTGTTCTCGTGCTGCCCTTCGAGATGCTTCGGGAGCAGCGTGAGCGCTTCCTCGAGCAACTCTTTCGGCTCGTAGGGGGGCTCGTGCCCGCCGTGCCTGATCACGCCCGCGAGCGGGTCGGTACGCGAGGCTTCGGCCTCGCCTTCAAAAGAGCATGCAACCGGGTCAATTTCGGCAACGCGGACTGGTCTCGACCGCAGCAATCGCTTGCCGTTCGCTTCGTTTCGAGGGCGACCGGCTGGATCGAGCGGCTCGCGCCGAACGTCTGGCAGAGTGCCTACGAAGACCGCCTTCGCGCGTACGTGGAGACACAAATCGGTTCAAGCTACGCAGAGAGCAACGGCCATCTCGAGCGACTGACCGGGCTCCGGCTCGCTCAGTACGACTACGCCCTCCCCGCGGACTAGTCAGCTCAGGACGCCACCGGCCTGAACGGTAATTTAGCTCACCCCGGAGACGAAAATGGGCCCCCGCGAATCCTCTACGGTGCCTCGCGATCTTGCGCCGCAGAGCAAAACGCGCCAGCTTTCCGAATCATGATTGCGCAACCCCCCCGTAGTTCAGCCTTGTTCCTGCTTCTCTTCACCGTCATCGGGACCCCCTTGTTGTTGCCCAATGTGGGCTGCGGCTCCAGCGAAAGCACGACAGAGGTTTCGGTCAGGGTCACGGAGTACATCACCCTCGCCGATTTGGAGAACCCGATGCCCGACGCCGAGGTCTGCGAGACGGACACCGAGAACTGCGTGTTGACGGACGCGGACGGCATGGCAACGCTCGCGCTGCCGAGCGGCTCCGAGGCCAGCTATACCATCACCAAAGAGGGCTACGGTTCGTATCTCGTTGCGGACGTGGTCGAGGGGGGGATCGAGCATTGGTTCTGGATGTTCAGCGATGCCGAGCTCACACGCATGGCTGAGCTCATGGGGACCACCTATCCATGGGACGACACCGGGGTCATGCTCCTTCGAGTCTACAGCGACCCTGGCGTGGTGTTCGTTCTGGTCGGTGAGACGGCCAACTCGTTCTATTTCGAAAACGGCGACACACCGAGCACCGAGATCGATGCCACCACCTTCGACGGACGCGGCGGTTTCACCGATTTGGCCGAGGGCGAGTATCAGGTCGAGTATCTGGGCGGAGAGGTGCTTTGTCAGCCGTTCACCGCTTGGCCGGGGGACGCGGACAATCGTATAAGAGTCCCCGTCAGGGCGGGCTACATCAGCTACGCCAGCCAGAGTTGCGGGGCGACTGGGCCACTCTGATATCACTGCACCGAGTCGACGTCGCACCTGGCTTCTCGACGGAACCGGAAGCACAGAAAGATCGGCCACGTTGTCGTCAATCCCTAGACCGTTGACGCCAAGCCGGCAGCAAATAGCATGAGGCATGGTGCCTGAGCGGGATCTCAACTACGCCTTGGTGTTGCCAGTGCAGGCATATCCACTCGGACCCGACCGATTCGCCGTTGAAAGTGCGTTTGCCGATCATCTTCGCCTGTTGTTGCGCATGCACAAGCCGCGTTTCTCGCGAATGACATTTGCTGGGCCGGTCATGTCGACGAAGACCTACGAGGCGCGCAGCGCCTATCTCGCCGAGATCGACGCCGCGCACGAATCGATTCAGTTCGTCGGGCTCTACCGCGAAGGAGTGAGCGACGGCGCGTTCGCCCGTGGATTGCCCGGGACGCTCAGGAAGCTTCGGGCCGTGGTGCGCGACGCCGATCTCGTCCACACCGGCGTCAACCAGGATCTGAAACGCCCCGTCGAGTTCTACGCCACGATGCTGGCCAACAAGCTCGGCAAGAAGACGATCAGCGTGACCGACATCGATAACCGAGCGGCGGCGCGCATGCTCCACGAGGCAGGGAAGTGGTCTCGCCGCGCCTACCTCACGAACCGTTTCGTCTACGATCCAATCCGTGCTTGGCAGCAACGACAGATCGTCGATACCTGCTCGCTCGTATTACTCAAGGGGCAACGGCTCGTCGACGACTTTGGTGGCGCAGCGGAGCACGTGAAGCTTTTTCAGAACACTGCCTACACGGCGGACCAGGTCATCGGGGCAGACGAGCTCGCCCGCCGCTGCGAGGAGGCCGCCGCATCGACCGCGCCACTCAAGCTGACACATTTCGGACGTTTGGAGTTCTACAAGGGCATGCACCATGCGATCGAGGCGCTCGCCCAGGCGAATGACGCGGGGGCTGCGCCGATCGCCGAGCTAACGCTGATCGGCATGGGCACTGAGGAGCCGGCGCTCCGGCGGCTTGCAGAGCGGCTCGGCGTGCGCGACCTAGTCGAGTTCTGTGCCCCCATGAGCTACGGGCCCGCGTTTTTGAATCGAGTGCGGGCACAAGACATGCTCATTGCACCATCGCTGGCACCGGATACCCCGAGAGGCGCCTGGGACGCCATTGCCAGCGGACTCCCCATCCTAGCCTACGACACCGCATACTACTGCGACCTTCGCGACGAAACAGGATGTGTCTACACCGTTCCCTGGGGAGACGTGCGTGCGCTGGCAAATGCGATTCGCTCCTTTGCGAATGACCGTCGACGAGTCGCGCAAATGAAGGGTGGCTGCCGCGCGCCGGCCCTCGAGAACGCTCAAGAGCGATGGCTCGCGCGCCGCGTCGAGTGGACGGAAGCACTGTTTTCCGACGACACGAACAGGTCAGCGTGAAGCAACCCATGGGTGAGACGAACGCCGATCCCGAGCGAACCGAGTCACCCACCGAACGGGGAGGCCGGGAAGGATTCGGTGCACTCACCAGCAAGGCCTCCTCCGGCGCGGTGTGGACCATCGCCGGGCACGGAAGTGAGCAGGTCGTCCGGCTCGCTGCGAATCTCATCGTCACCCGGTTGCTGCTGGCTGAGTACTTCGGGCTCATGGCGCTCGTGAGCGTCTTCCTCATCGGACTTCAGTTGTTCTCCGATATCGGCATCGGTCCCGCGCTCGTCCAGAACAAGCGCGAAGATCCCGGCTTCGTCAATACTGTCTGGACGATACAAGTCTTGCGAGGACTTGCTTTGTTTTCGATCGCGTTTCCACTCGCGCCGCTCTTCGCACAATTCTATGACGAGCCAGCTCTGACTTCGTTGATTCGAGTATCCGCATC
>JBATLA010000173.1:0-2955 GCA_049669945.1 Polyangiales bacterium
GATACATCGTGACGACCGCGGCGCCTCCGAGCCCCAAGTTGTGTTGAAGCGCGATGCGGGCGCCGTCCACCTGGCGGTCTTCAGCCTGCCCGCGCAGGTGCCATACCAGCTCGGTGCACTGAGCGAGGCCGGTCGCGCCGAGCGGGTGCCCCTTCGAAAGCAGACCACCACTCGGGTTCGTGACGAACTTGCCGCCATAGGTGTTGTCGCCTTCTTCGATGAACTTCTCCGCTTCGCCTTCCTTGCAGAGCCCGAGCGCTTCGTAGGTGAGGACCTCATTGGTGGTGAAGCAATCGTGGAGCTCGACGACGTCGACGTCCTCCGGCCCGACTCCGGCCTCTTCGTAGACCGCCTGCGCCGCGTTCTTCGCCATGTCAAAGCCGACCATTTTGATCATCGAATCGCCGAAGCTGGACTCGTAGTCGGTGCGCATCGTTTGCCCAGCAATGTAAACCGGATTGCTGATGCCCTTCTTCTTGGCGAAGTCATCCGAGCACACGATCGCAGCCGCGGCGCCGCAGGTCGGCGGGCAGCACTGGTAGCGAGTGAGCGGGTCGAAGACCTCCGGGGACGCGAGAATCTCTTCAACGCTGAGCGTGTCACGGAAAAGCGCGAACGGATTCTTGGCGGCATGCTGCCTCGCCTTGGCGTTGACCTTGGCGAAGGTCTCGCGCTTTGTCCCGTACTTCCAACGGTATTCACGACCTGCACCGCCGAACATCTGCGCGGCTGGAGGCGCCGAAGTGAAGCCCTGACTCTCGTTCATCACGTTCACGTGGAGGTTGAGCGGGTTCGGCCGATCGTTCCAAGCCGAGGCGAGCGCGCCCTTCTGCATCTGCTCGAAGCCGACTGCGAGTGCGCACTCGACGATGCCACCCTCGACCATCTGCTTCGCCAACATCAGGGCGCTCGAGCCGGTGGAACAGTTGTTGTTGACGTTGTAGACCGGGATGCCCGTGAGCCCTACGTCGTAGACGGCCCGCTGCCCGCAAGTGCTGTCGCCAAAGACATACCCAGCAACCGCTTGCTCGACCTCGTCGTAGTCGACGCCGCCGTCTTTGAGCGCAGCCTTGATCGCCTTAGCGGCCATCACGTTGTAGTCCTCGCTCTGCCCCGGCTTGGCGAACGGCACCATGCCGACTCCGATTACGTTTACCTTGCGTCCCATCGTTGCTCCTTGTCGCGTCCGTGCGCGCGCCTAGATCAGGCCCTTGAGAAAGTTGAGTCGGTGTGCGGGCTCGACTTCACCGTCTACGCGGAGCTTGCCCTTCTGGAAAAGTGTTTGTGCTGTGGCCTCGCCGCTCCCGAGCGCGGCGAGATCGGCGTCGGCGATCGTGATGGTCGTCGTGGCGCCATCGGTCTCTCCGCTCTTGAGCGCGGGCGGTTGGTGCTTGAGGTCGACGACCCACTTGGAGTCGGGGTCCCGCACGTAGAACTGCAGGACCGCGCCCACTTCATCAGCGAGGCGCGGCTGCTCCTCCAGGCGCTTGGCGAGCGCCTCGAACAGCTTCGGCGCGAGCGGCTCATAGGCTGCCGGAGCACTAGGCGGAGGAGCCGCCAAGGCACCACCACGCACCCTCGCTTCGGCCTTCTCGAGAACGAGCTCGAACGGCATCTCGCCGAGAAGCTCGAGCTTGTTGACCGCCATCATGTCGCCCGCGACCTTGACCTTGCCGGTGGTGAAGAGCTTCATCGCGTCCGCCTCGCCCTTTTGAAGCGCGATGTAGTTCGCCTCGGAGAGCTTGAGCGTGACATCGGGCTTGGCTGTTTCACCGGACCCGGCGGCGCCTCCCTTGAGGTCGATCGTCCAGACGCTGTCGGGGTCGCTGAGCTGAAGCTGGAACACCGTCTGCGCCTTGTCGACGATCGCCGGCTTGTCCTTCACGTAATGATCGATGGCCGCGATGATGTCGGCGGCGGTGGCCTCGACGGCCCCTTCGCGCTCCTCCGCACCGCCTGGGCCTCCCCCACCGCCTGCGCGCGCCTCGGCCAGCGCGACGACGAGGTCGAAGGGCAGCTTCAAAAGCCCCTCGAGCTTGTTCACGCTCATCATGTCGCCAGCGACCTTCAGCTTGCCGGTCGAGAACAGCTTAATCGGATCGGCTTCGCCCTTCTGGAGCGACACGTAGTCAGCATCCTTGAGCTCGAGCGTGGCGTCGGGCTTCGCCGCCGCGCCCGCCTGGGCCGCACCGGCCTTGAGGTCAATCGTCCACACGCTCGCGGGCTCGCTCAAGTTGAGCTGAAACACCGCCTGAGCCTTCTCCGCGATCCCAGGATTGGCGGCGAGGAACTGATTGGCCGCCGCGATGACGTCAGCCGCCGTCGGTTCCACGGGGCCCGCCGGGACCGCGTCGCCTGCTGGCTTCTTCTTCTCCTTGGGCTTGGGGAGCTCTTCGAAGAGCTCGATGGCAGCGTTCGAGATCACGACGGCATCCCGCTCCTTGACCTTGCACTGAAACACGATCCGCTGGTCGGACTCTTTCCACATCTCGGTGACGAGGGTGTCGCCGGGGTAGACGTTGTCGGCAAAGCGCACCTTGATGCTCTTGAAGAAGTCGGGGTTGCCTTCGGGCGCGTACTTCTCGAGCACGCGGCGCCCGGCGTAGCCGAACGTGCAGAGGCCATGCAGAATCGGGCGCTCGAACCCAAACGCGCGCGCCATGTCGGGGTCGGCGTGAAGCGGGTTCCAGTCGCCGCTCAAACGGTAGAGCAGTGCCTGGTTCGCAGGGATCGCGTCCTCGGCGACCACGTCAGGCGCACGGTCTGGCGGCAGGTTGACCTCTGCGCTCGGGCCGCGGTCGCCGCCCCAGCCGCCAGCGCCGCGAACGAACATCGTCATCTCGCTCTTGATCAGCAGGTCGCCATCCTCGTCGTACGAGTCGCCGCCGATCACTACGAGCGCGCCCTTCCCTTTGTCCCAGATGTCTTTGACCACGGCCTTGGTGGTCAATCTTG
>JBATLA010000174.1:0-1526 GCA_049669945.1 Polyangiales bacterium
CACCCATGCCGGCCGAGCCGCCCATGCCGGCCGAGCCGGCCATGCCGGCCGAGCCGCCATCACCACCGGCACCGCCCGCACCAACCTCTGACGACCTCAAGCAGGCCTCTGCGTTCTCGCAACGAACGATGGCCGGGCTGCAAGTCCTCATGCAGAAATTGCCATAGACGGTGGCCGCACAGATCGAGTCGTTTCCGCACTCCGACGATTGGAAGCAAGCGCTCCCGTCGCCGAGTCGCTTTGCGCACGCGAGAAGGCCCATGGCCATCACGGCAACGAGCAGGAGCAGGAGTCTCGGCCTCATCGAGTCCGTATGTAGCAAGAGAGCCCCCTCGGGGCGATTTTTGTACACCCGGGGGTCATCCCAGCCGCGCTGAGGGGCCCTTCGGGTCAGCCAAGCGATAGCGTTCCGCCGTCTCATCGTAGACGAAGAGCTCGGCCGCGAAGTCGATCGGCTCGCTCTCGATGGTCGATTTGTTGGGGCGAAAGCCGTCGGTCATAGGGATGCGTTCGACTCGCTTCAGCCAGGCCGGTCGTTCGCTCGGGTCCAGCCCCGCGGCAAACTCATTCCATGCCTGCAAATCGATCCCGCGATCGCCGTGAGTCGCAACGACCGCCACAGGGCGATCGAACCCACCCTCTTCGACGCCGTAGACCACGGTGTGCCGAAGTGGCTCGAAACCATAGAGGGCGTTCTCAATCGAGCGGGTCGCCACCCGGCCGTGCGGCGTGCGGAGGATGCGGCTGACCCGGTCCACGAACCAGTAGTCTCCATCGTCGTCGCGGCGGAGCACGTCCCAAGTGATGAACCAAGTGTCGTCCGGCTCGAAGACGCCTTGCAACAGACGCTTGCCCGCCTCGGCGCCGCCGGTGAAGCTCGCCGGCGGATGCGCCCCGTCGAGCCGCGCCAAGAGCACGCCTTCCTCGTCAGTGTCGCAGCGGAGGAGCAGGCCGTGCTCGTCTCGCATGAACTCCCCGGTGTCGAAGTCGTATCGCCCAAGCTCGACCTCGGTGCTCCCTGGCAGCGGGCGGCCGAGCGCACCGACCTTCTCACCCGAGGCGTTGGCGAGCACCGCATTGCCTTCCGTCGACGCGTAGAATTCGAGGATCCCCACCGGGCCGAAGCGATCCACGACGCTCCGCCAGACGTCACGGCGAAGCCCGCTGCCGGCAAACAAGCGGATCGGGTTTTGGTTGTCCGTCGCGGAAGGCTGAGCGCGTAGGAGCTCCCGCAACATTTCCCCGGCATAGAACACCACCGTCGCGCCGTAGCGCCGTACGTCGTCCCAAAACGCATCGGTATCGAAGTGCGTGGCGAGCGCCAAACGAGACCCGCCCACCAGGCTTCCGCCGACCGTCACCAACATCCCTGCCGGATGGTGGAGCGGAAGACAACAATACACCGTATCCCGCGGCGAAAGCGTGCACGCGGCTGCGGTGCCGTACGCGGAAAATGCCCAGCGCTGATTGGTGATCTTCGCCGCACGCGGCTTCTTGCCGCGGCCAGCCGTGAGCATGATGAGCGC
>JBATLA010000175.1:0-1870 GCA_049669945.1 Polyangiales bacterium
CCAACCCCAACACGACCATGGGCACGATGAACACCCTCTTCGATTTCGTCGCCTATGACGGCGACCTGCCGGACGCCGGCTCGCAAAGTGCGTTCCGGGCGACCTTCCAGCCGTCGCTGCCCTACCCTTTGTCCGACACCACCAACCTGTTCGTGCGACCGCTGATCCCGATCATCTTCAGCCAGGATGTGCCGACCGCGGACGGCTTCGAGTCGAAGGGCATCGACCTCGGCGACATCGGGTTCGACGTCTTCCTCGCCAAAAACCTCGCAGGCGGCTTCGTCGTCGGCGGCGGTGTGGTCGGAACCCTACCGACCGCGACCGACGACGCCCTCGGCCTCGACCAGTGGCTGCTGGGGCCCGAGGTGCTGGTGGCCAAGGTCTCCAAGTGGGGTGTGCTCGGTCTGCTGGCGACCCACCAGTGGGACGTCGCCGGCGGTGACGGCGATGGCACCAGCATCACTGGCGGTCAATATTTCTACACCGTTAACCTGAAGAATGGGTGGCAGATCAACGGCTCACCGGTGTTCTCCTACAACCACAACGCCTCGAGCGGCAACGCGTGGACCTTTCCGATCGCCGTCGGCGTCGCCAAGACGACGATGATCGGCGGCCGGCCGTGGAAGTTCAACCTCCAGTACTGGCACTATGTTGTCTCTCCAGACACCTTCGGGCCGAACCACCAGATCAGAATCGGCATCTCGCCGGTGGTCGAACTCCCGTGGTGACCGGAACCGTCGACGGAGAGTGTTTTGAAGTCTGTTCTTCGCTTTGATGATGAATGAGATTGGCGTTGAGAAACGCAACGAATTGATGAGGAGGAAGAAATGCACAGCTATTACAACGATACAACCAGGCGTCCTTGGATCATGGTGTCGGCGATGTGCCTATTCATCGCGTTCGCTTTGCCGGTGCAGGGCAAGACACTCGATACGAGCATAGGAGAACTCGAGTACGAGGCAGGCTATCCCACGCAGGAGACCGTCGAGAAGCTTTATAACGAGTTGGACTTCCAGCGCGCCGTTCAGGCCTATCTCTGGGCACTGCCGATGGCGTCGTACGGAGCCATGGCGGATGCCCTCTGGGCACTGGGCGCCGACAGCCACACGGTGATCGTTGCCGACAAGCTGGCCCAGCCACGGCATCTGGCCCTAACGGCCAACCAGGACACCGTCTACATGAACGGCGTTCTCGACCTGCGTGAAGGGCCGATGGTGATGGAGCTTCCGCCGGGTCTGCTCGGTACGATGAACAACATATGGCAGCAACCTCTGGTCGACCTCGGCGGCCCCTTCTCGCCCGAACAGAACCGCGGGGGGAAGTTCCTGATCCTGCCGCCCGGGTATGACGGTCCCCTGCCCGAGGTCCATCACCACATCGCACGTTCCGACACCAACATCGTGGTGTTTTACCTTCGGGCCATTCCGAAAACGCGGGAAGACATCCCACAACTGGTCGAGCTGATCCATACCTATCGCCAGTACAAGCTCGAGGACGCCGCCAATCCGCCCGAGACCCGGTTCGTATCGCTGGCAGGCAAGGACGCCAACCTGTTGACCAACGAGGGCTTTACCTACTTCGAGACCCTGGCACGCTACATCAATGAGAACCCGCCCCGCTCACAGGACATGGCGATGCTCGGCGTGCTGGAGTCGCTCGGCATTGCCCACGGGCAGCCCTTCGAGCCGGACGCCCGCATGACGGCCATTCTCACCGAGGCGGCCACCGTCGGGCGGGCGATGGCAGAAGCCCTCGCCTTTGCACCGAGAGTGCCCAAGGAAATCGTTTATGCATATCCCGGAGAACGCCGCTGGAAGAAGATCTTCTTCGCGGATCCCACTTTCCACGAACCGGAGTACATGGCCATCGA
>JBATLA010000176.1:0-2497 GCA_049669945.1 Polyangiales bacterium
ATGAAGGTGATGTCGGATAAGTATGGCGGCGAGGTCAAGAGCTACAAAGACATCGCCAAGGGCGGCACCGAGCGAGACGACACCAAGACGGTGACGATCGCGACGAGCCACGTGGAGTACCAGACGGCGAACCGTCACTACGCACACGTCGACTGCCCGGGCCACGCTGACTACGTCAAGAACATGATCACGGGTGCGGCGCAGATGGACGGCGCGATTCTCGTGGTCAGTGGCGTGGACGGACCGATGCCGCAGACCAAGGAGCACGTGCTTCTCGGACGCCAGGTCGGTGTTCCGTACATCGTGGTGTTCATGAACAAGTGCGACGCGGTGGACGACCCGGACCTTCTCGAGTTGGTCGAGATGGAGGTTCGTGAGCTTCTGTCGAAGTACGACTACGACGGGGACAACACCCCGGTGGTGCAGGGCTCGGCGCTCGGCGCGCTCAACGGCGAAGAGAAGTGGGTGGAGTCGGTCGTGAACCTGATGGACGCGGTCGATTCCTACATTCCGGAGCCGGAGCGCGACATCGACAAGCCGTTCCTGATGGCGGTCGAGGATGTGTTCTCGATCAAGGGTCGCGGCACGGTCGTGACGGGCCGCATCGAGCGGGGCGTGATCAAGGTCGGTGACGAGATCGAGATTCTGGGCATCAAAGACCCCCAGAAGACGACGGTCACGGGCGTGGAGATGTTCCGCAAGCTGCTCGACCAGGGCCAGGCGGGCGACAACGTCGGCTGCTTGCTTCGCGGCATCGACAAAGAGCAGGTGGAGCGCGGCCAGGTGTTGGCGGCTCCGGGCTCGGTGAACACGCACACGCAGTTCGAGTGCGAGGTGTACATCCTGAGCAAGGACGAGGGCGGACGTCACAAGCCGTTCTTCAGCAACTACACGCCGCAGTTCTACATCCGCACGCTTGACGTGACGGGGAAGATCGAACTTCCCGAAGAGGTCAAGATGGTCATGCCGGGCGACAACGTGAAGATGAAGGTCAACCTCATCACGCCGGCGGCCATGGAAGAGAAGCAGCGCTTCGCGATTCGCGAGGGTGGCCGCACCATCGGCGCGGGCGTCATCTCCAAGATCATTGAGTAATCCACGCGTGAAAGTCGCGCTCGCCTGTGAAGATTGCAGCGCGCGCAACTACCACACGACGAAACAGAGGAAAGCTGGCCCGCAGGAAAGACTTACGCTGAAAAAGTATTGTCCGACCTGCGGACGGCATACAGTGCACAAAGAGACGAAGTAACAGGCCCACACTAGCTCCTAGGCCAGTAGCTCCAATTGGTAGAGCAGCGGATTCCAAATCCGCGGGTTGTGGGTTCTAATCCCTCCTGGCCTGCCGCGAGGAACGACGATGGCAATCACGAACGAACAAGACAAAGCGAGGCCCACCGGAACGCTCGGAGTAGAGCGTTGGGTGCAGTTCGCCTACGCCGCCTGCGCGATCACGCTTGCATGGTTCCTCATCAAGCTCGGCGGTGCGACTTGGACGCTCCTGGCGGACACCGTCGACACGGTGCCCGAAGCAAACGACACGATCATTGCAGTCGCCGCTGGCGGCATCGCCTTTATCGCCGCGGTTGCTACGTACCGATCCAAGAAGATTCACACGTTCGTTGTCGAAGTGTGTGTCGAGCTTTCGAAGGTCACGTGGCCTTCTCGGAAAGAGACCTGGTCCCAAACGATCGTGGTGATCATCGTATCGATCATCGCAGCGGTCATCCTGGGCGTATTCGACGCCGTATGGGCGCAGATCACTGACTTCATTTACGACGTGTGATCACCATGAAGTGGTATGTTGTCCAAGCCTACTCAGGCTACGAAAGCAAAGTGAAGCTCTCCCTCGAGGAGCGCATCAAACAGTCGGGTATGGAGGGTCGGTTCGGCAACATCCTCATCCCGAAGGAGAACGTTCAGGAAAGCCGTGGGGGTAAGCCTCGCCTGAGCTCCCGGACGTTCTATCCGGGCTACATCTTCGTGCAGATGGACCTGAGCGACGAGACCTGGCACCTCATCAAGGACACGCCGAAGGTCAACGGGTTCGTGGGTGGCCGCCACCCATCCCCGGTGCCCTCGCGCGAGATTGCGGCCATCGAGCAGCAGGTCGAAGAGGGAGCCGCGAAGCCCAAGCCGCGCGTCGAGTTCGAAAAGGGCGACCACGTCCGCGTCACCGACGGTGCCTTCGCCAACTTCACCGGCAGCATCGAGGAAGTGAACCCGGACAAGCACAAGGTTCGAGTCCTCGTCTCGATCTTTGGCCGCGCCACCCCGGTGGAGCTCGACTACATCCAGGTCGAGAAAACCAACTAGCCGCTAGCAACCTGAGGGGCCGAGTTTTCCATGACCGATGGCCCCGGGGCGCGGAAAAAATCCGATGCGTGGCCCCCCGTTCCCAGTTTTTCCGGCCACATTTGCAGGCCGCCCCGTCCCGGGTAGCGCCCACAGCGCGAGTTTTTTCCGAGCCCCGGGGCAGCCCGCCCACGAACTGCGTGGT
>JBATLA010000177.1:0-2785 GCA_049669945.1 Polyangiales bacterium
GTCTCGAGGTACTTCGAGCCTGCGCCCATTTTTTCGCGCAGGCGCTTGATGTGGGTATCCACCGTGCGCGTTTCGACGCCCGGCGCGTAACCCCACACCCGCTCGAGCAGCGCGTCGCGAGGCTGAACGCGGCCGGCGCGCGATGCAAGGTCCAACAGGAGCCGGAACTCTAGCGCGGTGAGCGTGATCTCCTCGCCGTCCACCTCGACCCGGTGCGCGGGCACGTCGATCCTGAGCTCGCCGATCGAAAGTGCTTGAGGCCGTCCCGTTTGTGCTTGTGGGCCGACGCGCCGCAAGATCGCTTCGACGCGCAGCATGAGCTCGCGCGGGCTGAACGGTTTGATCACGTAGTCATCGGCGCCTACTTCGAATCCGACGATGCGATCGATCTCTTCGGCCTTGGCCGTGAGCATGATCACCGGAATGCGTGCCGTCTCGGCACTGCGCCGCAGACGCCGGCATACTTCGAAGCCGCTGATGTCTGGCAACATCACGTCCAAGAGCACGAGGTCCGGCCGCCGCCGTGCCACCTCCGCCAGCGCGTTCGCACCATTGTGGGCGAGCGCGACGTCGTGGCCACCCTCGCGTAGGTTGAACGCAACCAAGTCGGCAAGGTCGACCTCGTCTTCTACCACCAGTATATGAGCACCCATCTTCTTTGGCCGCGAGCCTGGCAGGGCCATGTGACAGCCCGGTGACCTGACCGTTGCGTGCCGGCAACGTATACCACGGCTGGACCGGCGTCGCGGGCCTATGCTAACCCACCTCCTGCGAGGTCTCGCCGTCGACCCCTCGCCGTCACGCACATGCGCATCCCACTCGCCAACCTACTCGTTAGAAGTCCCCTCCCTCACGTGGAAACGTTGATGGATGCCGTGCAGGAGTGCGTTGGCTTAGTTCCAGAGCTCGTCGATCGCTTGATCGCCGGAGACAGTGCCGGCATCGAGCGTCTCGCGAGAGAGATCAGCATGCTGGAAGGCAAGGCGGACACAGTGAAGAATGACCTTCGCACCAAGATGCCGGTGCGTCTCTTTCTTCCGGTCGACCGTAGAGATTTGCTGCGCTTGATTCGCGAAATCGACGCCGTCGCCAACAACGCGGAGGACGTGGGCGTATTGCTGACCCTGCGCACGTACGAAGTCCCAGAAGAGCTTCAACCGCTGCTGCGCGAGTTCGTGAAAGGCGTCATGGTCGTCGTGGCCAGCGCGGCCGATCTCGTCGGCAGCATGGACGAGCTCTTGGGCTCGAGCTTCGGGGGCAAGGCTGCCGAATCGGCCATGGCGAAGGCCCATGAGATCAGCCGACTCGAGCACCAGGCGGACAAGCTGCAAGACCGCTGCGCCAAGGCGTTGTTTCGGGCGGAGGACTCGATGTCCCCCGTGTCGATCTTCATGTGGACGAAGGTGCTGAACAAGATCGGCTCCATTGCCAACCACTCCGAGAACATTGGCGACCAGTTCCGCCTCTTCGTCGCGGCCCCCTGAATGGACACCACCACGCTCATCTTGACGGTTGCGTCCCTCGGAGGCCTTTATATGGCCTGGACGATTGGCGCCAACGACGTGGCCAACGCGATGGGCACGTCGGTGGGCTCCGGTGCGCTCACCTTGCGCGGCGCGATCGTGGTGGCCGGGATCTTCGAGTTCGGCGGAGCGATGCTCGTCGGTGGGTCGGTCACCAACACGATTCGCAAGGGAATTGTGGACATCGAAGCGTTTGGCTCGGACCCGATGATCGTGGCCGTCGGCATGACCTGTTGTCTGCTCGCAGCCGCGTTGTGGCTCAACTTGGCGACCTATGCGGGTTGGCCGGTGTCGACCACGCACAGCATCGTTGGCGCTGTCGTAGGTTTCGGAGTGACCGCGGGCGGCATGGACGCCGTCGACTGGGGCACGGTGGGGAGCATCGCCGCTAGCTGGGTCGTCTCGCCGGTCATGGGCGGCCTGCTCGGATACGGCCTGTTCGTGTTTCTTCAGCGCACGATTCTGACTGCGCCCGACCCCTTGGCGGCGATAAAGCGCTGGGGGCCGATCCTCGTCTTTCCCATCATCTCGACCCTCGCGTTGAGCGCGATGTTCAAAGGCTTGAAGCCGTTAAGTCTCGACCTGGCATTCGGGCCGGCACTCGGGCTGGCCCTTGGGCTCGGCCTCGTGGCTAGCCTCGTCGCCGTGCCGGTCTTCGCGCGCGTCGCAAAGACGAACGGCGACGACAAGGACGCTGCGCTCGGGCACACCGAAAAGGTGTTCATGGTTCTCCAGGTGATGACCGCTTGTTTCGTCGCCTTTGCGCACGGCAGCAACGACGTCGCCAATGCCGTGGGTCCGCTTGCGGCTGTATTTGGAGCGATCAAGGACGGCGTCACCGAGACGGTGCAAGTGCCCTACCGGGTGCTGTTGATCGGCGGCGTAGGCATCGTCGTCGGCCTGGCGACATACGGCTACAAGATCATGGCGACCATCGGCAAAAAGATCACCGAGCTGACGCCATCACGCGGTTTCTCCGCCGAGTTCGCCGCAGCAACCACGATCGTGGTAGCGAGCAAGATGGGCCTCCCCGTGAGCACGACGCATACGCTGGTCGGGGCGGTGATCGGGGTTGGATTCGGGCGAAGCATCGGCGCCATCAACACCCGGGTGCTCCGCGGGATCTTCGCAAGCTGGTTCATCACGGTGCCCTTCACCGCGCTGCTCGCGGCCGGCTTGTTCGTTGTCGGTCGGCTTCTGCTCCTCTGAGTGGCCACCCCGACCCTCACGCGCTAAGCACGGCCCATGGCTTTGTCCGTTGG
>JBATLA010000178.1:0-3811 GCA_049669945.1 Polyangiales bacterium
ACGCTTCTCAACCGACTGCACGATCGCCTACCGGACGCGCAGATCGCGGTGCTAGCGACGTTTCCGTCACCCCTCAACGCGCGGCGCGCGGACTTGATCGAGGCGGTCAATGCTCGCATTGCGGAGGCGGCTCAAGACAAGCCCTGGTTGACGCTCATCGATGCGAATGCCGTGTTGAAAACGCCGAGCGGCGCGCCGGATCGATCTTTGTTTCTGTTCGATCGCATACATCTCAATAAAGCCGGCTACGCAAGATGGGCGCAAATCTTGCGCCCCAAACTACTCGAGCTCTGGCGACAACAATTGCGCTGAACTCTCGGTTCCGATATACGCCTAGATAATCGTGGCACGTGATCTTCATGAATCGTGGAATGCCGGCGATGGCAGTCGAGCGAGCAGCATTTCTCTCAAGCGCGGCGGCGCTCAGCTCGCCCCGAGCTTCAGGCCGCGCGGACTCGTTCAGAAGCTGGCGCACAAGGCCGACGGGTTTCTCGTCTCGCAGATCGAGAAGCTCCAACCATCAGACCTGAAGGAACCCCCAGAGCTCGTCCACGATCTCACTGCGTTCGCGTCGAGCGACGATTACCTCGCTTACCGCCAAAGCCCGGATCTGTTTCCCACTCCGGGGCGAATCGACGTCAAAAAGCGCTGGCTCGCCCCGCATCGCGTCGGCTTCGCCGAGTGGAGCTGGCGGAGCAAGCATCCGCTCTTTTTCAAAGGCATCAAGCGCGAGTACCGGAGTCATCGGGACAACCAAACCGCGCTTCTACGCACCCTGAATCTCCGGATCAAAGGCAAGCCGATGGCGATCCTCGTCAACGGCTTTTCCTCGGGGCATCACTTGATGGAGCGCGTCGCGTGGCCGATGCGGGAGTTCCATCGCCTGGGAATCGGCGTCTCGCTCTTTGCGCTGCCGTTCCACGGTCCGCGCGGCCATGCGTTTCCGCCGGAGTGGCCGCAGCAGGACACGGCGTTCACGATCGAAGGCTTCCGACAAGCGATTTGGGACCTCCAGATCGCCATTCGCGCGATGCGGGACGCCGGCGCGAGCCACGTCGGTGTGGTTGGCATGAGCCTCGGCGGATACACCGTATCGTTGCTGGCCACCGCAACCTCCGACGTAGACTTCGTGCTGTCGTACATCCCCATCTGCAGCGTGCCCGACGTCATGCACGACAACAATCTCGTTCCCGGCTCGGGGGACATTCAACGCACGCTCTACGAAGGCTACCGCGAACAACTCGTTCCGATCACGCCGGTCTGCCGCATGCCGAAGGTCGACCCCGATCGCGTCTCGATCATCTCGGGAGAATTCGATCGGCTCGCCACGGTGAAACACGGCCAGCGGCTGGCCGATCACTTCGGCACCGAGCTCGTGACGTTCCCTGGCGGACACATCGTTCAGAACAGGCGCGCGCAGGCTTTCCGCGAATCCTTGGAAGGGTTTCAGAAGAAGGGCGTGCTGCCCCGTCGACGATGGATAGGGCGCAAGAAGTAGTCGAGTTCGAGCACGACCCCGAGTTCCTTGCTCGCATCGTGCCGCTGATGAAGCTCTATGGCCGCTACTTCGATTCCGAGGTACGCGACGCCGAGCGACTGCCGGTTTCGGGCCCCGCCCTGCTCGTCGGAAACCATTCGGGTCCAAACAACGACCCCGACACCCCGGCGCTGATGGCCGCGTGGTACGGAAAGAACGGCGTCGACCGCCCTTTGGCGGTGCTGAGCTTCGACCTGATCTTTTCGGTGCCCAAAGCGGGTGACTTCTTCCGGCGTCTCTGTCAGGTGCCGGCCAACCAACGAAACGCCGAGGCTGCGCTCGACCGGGGAGCCGCCGTGCTCGTCTATCCGGGCGGGCTCGAGGACATCGCGCGCCCCTGGGGGGAGCGCAACGAGATCGTGCTTGCCGGCCACAAAGGCTTCATCAAGCTCGCCCTGAAGAAAGGGGTTCCCGTGTATCCGGTGGTCAGCCACGGCGGGCACGAATCGAGCATCGTCCTGTCGCGCGGTCGGCGCATCGCCAAGGCCCTCGGGCTCGACAGGTTCCGTACGTACAGCATGCCGGTGATCTTCACGATCCCCTGGGGTGTGGTCCTCGGCCCGATCCCATCATGGCCGCTCCCTACGAAGGTCACGCTGCAAGTCTGTGAGCGGATGGAGTGGGACCACTTGCCGCCGGAGGACGCCGACAATCCGGAGGTGCTGGCGCAATGCTACCAGGAGATCACGATGCGGATGCAGGGAGCTCTCGATGAACTTGCGAGAGAGCATCCGTATCCGATTCTGTCCCGCCTGCTGACGCTGATTCGCTGACGCTGCCCGCAAGGCACGCTGGGACGCGAGCCCGTGCGCGAAGCCCGGCGCAAAGCGCCGCCGAGGTATTGCGCAGCAATGCCGTGGAGGGAGGACTACGGGTGGGGGTGGGTGGGTTGGATGTAACCAAACTCACCATTGCAGGATGGGCCAGCCTCGTTGCCGTGCTTCGCGGCTCAAGCGCGGGTCCGGGCTGACCACCCGTGGATGGGCGACGACCCGGAGCATCGGCGCGTCGCTGTAGGAGTCCGTGTAGAAATAGCTTTGACCCAGGTCGACGCCGCGCTCTTCCGCCCATGCGCGCGCGCGCTGAACTTTGCCACCTCCGTAGCAAAGCGGAGTGGTGAACGTGCCATCGAGCCGGCCACGATCGTCGGTCGGAAATTCGTTGGAGAGACAGTCATCGAGCTCCCAGGTGTCGCGCGCAGCTCGGGCCGCGAACCCCGATGCGCTAGTCAGCAAGACGAGTTGGTGTCCCTCATCGCGATGCTCTTGCAGCGATCGCCCGGCGCCAGGCCGTAGGTGATGAGCTACATCGCGAGCAAACCATCGCCGCGTCTCTGCCTCGAGCTCGTCGTAGAAGCGGCCACGATAGTGCCCGAGCGCCTCTTTGTAAGCCGTTTCGATGTCGATCAGCGAGAGATGGTAGAGCGCATTCCACACGAGAACCCGACCGAACTGCCGGAGCGAGATGCTTCTCTGCAAGAGCTCGTGCTTCGCCCAAAGCGTCGAGCTGTTCATGTCGAGCAGCGTACGATCGAGATCGAAGAAGGCGGCGATGCTGGTACCGGGCTCACTCACCCGATCAGTCCGCTGCAAAACAATAGAAACGCCCCGCGCCCTGCCGTTCGGCCAAGCCCTGCTCGGTGCACCCCGTCGTTTCGTGCGCTGAGTTCCACGAAAAGCGATCGGGCCCCCCGATCGTCAGGCCTGGTGGCGTGAGATCGCTGTGACCGATCTGCGCTACGTCTTCTTCGCTCGCAGAAGTCCAGTTCAGGCAAGTACGGCCTTCGAACACGGTGCCTTCCATGGTGCTGCCGGTAATGATGTCGTGATCGACGAGGGGCACGTAGTCCCCGTTCTCGTCAATCACGAGACCTTCTTCGTCGGGATCCTCGGCGCCCCATTCGATGCGCGCGATCCCTTCCGCATGCAGGGTCTCCACGTCAGGAGCGACCTCCTGCAGGCGAACATTGTACCAGGGTCCGGTCCCGATTCGGTCCCGCGCGTCCTCGCTCGAGGTGCTGAGATAGGCGCGCCAGAGACGGTCGCCGGCTCCGACCGCAGTGGCGAGCGTTCTGCAAATCTCGTCGGCGCCTGCAAGACCGCCGAGGTCTCCGCCCTTCGCACCGCTGCCGACGCTCGTGACGAAGAACGAAAGGCTCGGCTCAGAGGAGCTCTCCCCGTCACTCGAACATCCTGCGATCATTGCAAGCGTGAGACCTACGCACCCAACCAGAATCGACTTCATCCGGCTCTTGTAGCACAAAGCGCCGCCACC
>JBATLA010000179.1:0-2131 GCA_049669945.1 Polyangiales bacterium
GTCGAGCCGCGTCGAGGGGCGTGCGGCCGAGGCGTTCGTAGAGGAGAGCGTGTTTGCCACCGCTGCACGCACCGGGGTTCTCATCTTCGTCGCATTGTTCGAGCATCGGGTCCTCGTCCTGGCCGACGAGGGCATCCGCGCGCAGGTGGGCCCCGAGGCCTGGGACGAGATTGCGACCAGCATCGCCGCGGGGATCAGGGCAGGAGCGCCTGCCCCGGCACTCACTGAAGCCGCTGGCCGGTGTGCCGCGCTGCTCAGCGCGCATGGCGTACCCGCAAACAGCTCGAACGAGCTGTCGAACCGGCCGAGGTTCCGCAATGACTGACGCGCGATGCTGGCTCCTCGTGATGGTCACCTGGCTTACTGCCACCACGGTTCTCGCATTGGACGTCCCGCGGCTCGGCGGGCGCGTCAACGATTATGCCGGACTCTTGTCGCCTGCGACTGAGGCGGAGATCGGTCAAAGGCTCGAAGCGCTCGAGCAGGACACCGGCACCCAGGTCGTCGTGCTCACGGTAGAGAGCCTTGAAGGGGAGCAACTCGAGGAGTACAGCCTGTGGGTCGCCGAGACCTGGGCGCTAGGCCGCGCGGATCAAGACGACGGGGCGCTGCTACTCATCGCCAAGAACGATCGCAAGATGCGCATCGAGGTCGGGTACGGCCTCGAGCCCACGCTAACCGACATCATGTCGAAGCGGATCCTCGATCAGATCCTTAGGCCGCGATTCCGATCCGGAGACTTCGACGGCGGGGTTCTGGGCGCGGTCGACGCGATCGATGGACTCGTCCGAGGTACGAGCACCCTGCCGCCGCCGGACCCGAGCGCGATCGAGAACGACATGCCACCCCGGTTCTTCGGCGTGATTTGGTTGCTGTTTCTAATTCCATTCGTTCTCGTCGTGGTTGGCACCAACCCGTTCCAGTGGTTCCTGTACGTCTTCTTGATTCCCTTCGTCTTCGTTGGTGGGATGACGGCCGTCGCCCCTTGGGCGGCGCCGTTCTTCGTCGGCGCTTGGCTCATCGGAGCGCCGATCGTCTGGTCGTTCTTCGGGCGCCGCAAAAAGAAGCAGCCTCGCGGTAAGCGCTCGAGTCGATCCGGAACTGCTTGGTCGTCCGGCGGCGGCTGGTACTCCGGTGGGGGATGGTCGTCCGGCGGCGGCGGGTTCTCAGGCGGCGGAGGCAGCTTTGGAGGCGGTGGCTCCTCCGGGAGCTGGTAACTACGGCTCGCTCTCGAGGCGCCCGTGCCAGTACAGCCAGTTCGCCCAGGCTTCGGGGATCGAGGTCGCCGGATCGATGCGGAACGCCACGACAGGCAACCAACGCGGCCGGACGGGCGGACGGCGCAGACGAAGGCCGGCTTGCCTGGGGGTCATGTTGCCCTTCTTTTCGTTGCAGGCATAGCAAGCCATCACGATGTTCTCCCAATTGGTTTTTCCACCCTGGGACTTGGGGACGACATGGTCGTAGGTCAGCCCGCGCAGGCGATGGCGGATGCCGCAATACTGGCACTTGAAGTCGTCGCGCATCGCGACATTGATTCGAGAGAACTTGATCGCGCGCTTGCGGCCGACGATTGTTCGGAGAAGCCGCACCACCGCGGGCATCTTGATGCTGATGCTCACCGAGCGAACGTCTTCGTCGTACTCTTCGACGACTTCGACCTTGCCATCGAAAATCATGCACACGGCGCGTTGCCAGCTGATGATTCGATGGGGCTGAAAGCCC
Organism: Polyangiales bacterium; assembly: GCA_049669945.1. Lineage (GTDB taxonomy): Bacteria > Myxococcota_A > Polyangia > Polyangiales > Houyiibacteriaceae > SG8-38. The sequence continues at coordinate 1,726 of JBATLA010000179.1, forward strand.
TGGTCCAAGACAAGGGTACGCATTCCGCTCGAGACTTCGTATAACGCGAACGGGCGCAGATGTGAACCTCACACCGGTTCCAATGGCGTGAAACGGCAGGGATCACATGCTATACGCCGCCCTCCAAAAGTCCTCGTAGCTCAGTCGGATAGAGCAGTGGTTTCCTAAACCGAAGGTCGGAGGTTCAAATCCTCCCGGGGACGCTAATCATACCCAAACACGATTGGCGTCGGGAGGTTTGTTTCCATCCGCCCGACCCACCCCCACCGCGTAATCCTCCCTCCGCGCCCCTTTGGGGCTTGGCGGCGCGCATGCGCGCCGGGCTTCGCCGTTCCGGCTCGCGGTTTAGTTACATCCTACCCGCCCACCCCCACCGCGTAATCCTCCCTCCGCGCCCCTTTGGGGC
>JBATLA010000180.1:0-1856 GCA_049669945.1 Polyangiales bacterium
GATCGACTCCGCCGCTGCGTTCGAGTTCGCAGACGGACCGATGGAGTTCGACGGCGCGGGCGAGCTCAATGAAACGCTCGCGGACCGGGTCGAGACCCATGACTGCTACACCAAGCACTGGGTCGAGTACGCGCTGGGACGTGACACGGCCGGATCCGACCTCGACCTCATTCAGAACCTGGGGGACCGATCGTTGGACGGTCTTTCAGTCAAGGAGCTCATCATCGAGCTCGTGAAGAGCGATGAATTCAGGTCGCGCAACGCGGAGGGGACATGAGCAAGCCGAGCCGACGCTCGTTCCATAGGCGGCTGTTCCTCACGGGTGCGGCTGGAGTCACGGTAGGTTTGCCTTTTCTCGAAACGTTTGCGTCGAGGGCAGCCCGCGCGGCAACTCCGGACAATCCTGGTTTCGTCGTCTTCATGCGGCAGGGCAACGGTTGCTCCCAGGCGCTTCCATACAGCAACCCGGAAGAGCCGGAGATGTTCTGGCCTCGAAACCTCGGCGCGTTGACCGCTGCCTCGATGGCCGCCGATGCGGATCGCGCGACCAGCGAGCTCGGCGCCTACGCCGACGATCTGCTGCTGGTCCGCGGTGTCCGAGGCGCGCTTTCGATTGGCGGTTGCGGGCACGCGCGAGGCGCGCTCCAGGCGCTGACCGCTCAACCGACCGGTGACGCCGAGGCGACCAACAACTCGCTCGCGCTCGGCGAATCGCTCGACAATCGGATTGCCCGCGAACTGAACCCCGAGGGCACTGGCCCGCTCACCCTCGCAGCGATGCGGCCTTTCGGATTCCTCGACAGCGTTCTTTCGTACCGCGGTCCGAACGATCGCCGCGGCGCGCAAACCAATCCCAAAGTGGCGTTCGACAATATCATGGGGCTGGTGAACCTCGATGAGTCGTCGGCCAACGCAATCGCGGCGCGGCGGCAGAGCGTCAACGATCTGGTTCGAGGCCAGATGCAAGCGTTGATGGGCCGAAGCGACTTGAGCTCTGAGGACCGCACGCGTCTCGACCAACACTTCTCCGCGATTCGTGACCTCGAGATCCGCCTGGCGGAGTGTGCGCCGCTCGATGCACAGACGGTCGACGCGATCAATGCGATTGACGGTGAGCACCAGGACGGCAACCGTGTCGTCGAAGTCGCGGAGCTTCAAATCGACATCATCGCGCTGGCCTTGTCGTGCGGATACACGCATGCAGCCACGCTTCAGATCGGAAACGGCAACGATGGAACGCGATACTCGTGGCAAGGCGAGCAGTTCCCTTCATACCACTGGATCTCGCACCGCATCTTCGCCGACGGCTCGGACGGCGATCCGATTCCCGACGCCCAAGCAAAGCACAACGCGGTGGACCGTATCCACGCGCGGCTGTTCGGACGATTGATCGATCGCCTCTCCGCGTACACGACCGAGACGGGCACGCTACTTCAGAAGGGCGTGTGTGTCTGGATGAACGACCTCTCCAATGGGCCGCCGCACTCGGTCAACAACCTCCCCTATGTGTTGGCCGGAGGCGCCGACGGCTTCCTGCGCACCGGACGCTACGTGGACGCTGGGGACGTCACACACAACAAGATGCTCAACACGCTGGCAAGTGCGGTGGGCCTTCGGAAAGCCAACGGGGATCCGGTCGACGACTTTGGCCACGAGAGCCTGGAAGGCGGCCTGATCAGCGAGATGATCGCCTAGATCCCGGAACCTGCCGCAGCATCCAATATGGTGTACTACTGCACCATGAGTGTCAGGTGGCTTATTGGGGCCCTCGCCGCGTTACTCGTGGTGGGATGCGGGGGTGCAAGTGATGGATCCGGAGGCGGTCGCGGTGGCGGCTCGGGCGGCGCCGGCGGGAT
>JBATLA010000181.1:0-11206 GCA_049669945.1 Polyangiales bacterium
CGGAATCCACGGACGCGATGAGGGCGGCTTCCATGATCCTTCGGAGTAACTTGACAAGTCTGGTGCGCTTTTGCAATGCGTCCATTGCGAAAGAGGCGCCGTACACTCTGAATGGCGGAAAATGCAGCGAATCGCGCTCCCCTTTACGCATTCTATTCCTGACCAAAAAAGGCAAGAACTAGCGAAGTGTCACGAACTCCTCGGCGGACGTCGGGTGGATGCCGATGGTGGCATCGAACTGGGCCTTCGTCGCACCTGCCTTCATTGCGACCGCCAGGCCTTGGATGATCTCCGCTGCGCCGTGGCCGGCCATGTGACATCCGACGACGCGGTCGTCGGATGCATCGACGACGAGCTTCACGATGGTGTGCTCCTTGCGATCGCTCAACGTCAGTTTGAGCGGCGTGAACACCGACTTGTAGACGCGCACGTCTTGGCACCGATGCCAAGCCTCCTCCTCCGTGAGGCCAACCGTCGCGAGCTCGGGTTGGCAGAACACAGCAGTCGGGATGCTCATGTAGTCGATTCGATGAGCGCCCTGGCCATAGAAGTGGTGCGCGAAGTGCATCCCCTCGGCGACCGCGACCGGTGTGAGTTGCAGATGGTCGATCACGTCGCCGACCGCGTGAATCGATGGCACCGAGGTCGTGAAGTTCTCGTCGACCACCACGCCCTTGCGTTTGCCGAGCTCCACTCCCACCGCTTCGAGTCCAAGCCCTTCGGTGTTGGGCGTTCGCCCGATGGCGAACAACGGAAAGTCGGTTTCGAGAAGTTCTCCATTGTCGAGATGCGCCTCGAAAGCGTCGCCCTTCTTCTCGAGCGACGTCACCTGGGTCTCGAGCAGAATTCGCATTCCCTTGGCCTCGAGCTCGTCGTGCAGGTGGCAACGGAGGTCACGGTCGAAGCCACGGAGGATCTCTTTGCCTCGATGGACCAGCGTCACGTCGACTCCGAGGGCTTCGAGTACGGACCCCAGCTCGAGGGCGATGTAACCCGCTCCGACCACCATCGCTCGCTCGGGTAAGGCGTCGAGCTCGAAGATCGCGTTCGAGATCAGCGCGTGCTCGGCTCCCGGGATGTCCGGAATGATGGGTCGGCCGCCCGTCGCGACGAGGATTCTCCCGGCGGACCGTTGCTCGCCAGCGATCGCGACGGTGTGTGGATCCATTATCTGGGCGCGCCCGCTCATCAGCTCGACGCCTGCCCGCTCCAAGAGCCCTCCGTAGATCTCGTTGAGCCGCGCGATTTCCCGGTCCTTGTTCTCGAGCAAGGTTGCCCAGTCGAAAGAGGGCTCGGCGGTCCATCCGTAGCCTCGCGCATCCCGAAAATCGTAAGCAAAGTGGGACCCGTACACGAAGAGCTTCTTCGGGACGCAACCGACGTTGACGCATGTGCCCCCCAAGCGACCCATCTCGGCGACCGCTACCCGCGCGCCGAGCTCGCTTGCAACTCGGGCGGCACGGACGCCACCTGACCCCGCACCCACGACGAAGAGGTCGTAGTCGTATTCAGCCATCTGTGCTCACCTCGGATTTCTCGCCGACAGGTATGGCCGACTTGCGGTTGCGTTACCAGCTAGCGAATTCTCGGAGCGCTGCGACCGCGGAAAGCTCTGTGCACCCGCCCTGCAGGAGCGTCATCGCGCCCTCTTCGGTGACGCCGAGGTATAGCTCCCGCGACTCATCGGGCACCAGCGGAACCAATCGCTCTTGCACGCCCGCTTTCGCAAGGAGCGCGTTGAGTGCGCGAACGAGTGCCCGCACAGCGACCGTGTCGCCTTCTGCATCCTCGTCGTCCTCATCGGTGACCGCGCTGAAACTCTCCCCGGCGCGCAAGACCAAAGGCCCGTCCCCGGTGCCGATTCGTTGAAGTTGCACTGGCGCGATCTCCGGGTTGAGATGGCCCAACGAGGTGACGAGCTGATGAGCATTCACCGAGAAGTGAGCGTTGTGCATGAAGAAGCGATCGCTACCGCGACGCCGCGTGGCCATCGAGGCATCGTCGCCCCCACGATAGTAGAGCTCGAGGATGTCCATTCTCCGTGAGTCGACGCGGGATTCCTCGATGGTCGCCGCGATCAACGCCAGTTGATTCGTGTCGAGCTCACAGGCGAGGCCGGCCGCGTGAAGCAGCCGGACGAAATCCTCATCGCGCTTCGAGTACGCTGCGCCCTCGTCCGGAACGCGCACGTCCTCGGCCGGCGGATGGACCGACTCTTTGGCTGACGCTGTCATGACCCCCTGTCATTTCAGTGTTCCCCAAATGCGAAAAAAGGTCCAATCTCATCCAACCGAACAGCCGTTCACCGATGTGGGCTACGCTGAAAACCCTGCACCGGATGTCCCGGGGCCTGCCAATTAGCGTGTCCGGCGATGTCCTCGAAGCCCAGGCAAGCGAGTCGTGTCGACCTTCAGCGAAAGCAACAGCGTGAACAAGCGTCGCGACGTTTCGAGGTCCAGCCCAACCCCGCGAAGCTCCCGCTTGAGCACCCGACCTGCGCGGTCGTGGGTGACCTTCTTCGCCATGTCGAGCGCCTCCATTTGGTTGAGGCTGTCGGCGTCGGTGATTTGGCGCACGGTGTCCAGGTACTCGGTGATCTGCTCCCGGAGGAGCGCATGATCCACGGGCACCGTCGTGACGTGCCGGCCGTCGGCCTCGAATCGGAGGACGAACTGCTCCTCGGTCAGCTCGATGAAAAGCGTGGCCGTCTCGTCGATGTTGCACTTCGCGCTGGACAGCAGCTCTCGAACACTCGCCTCCCACTCCGCGCGGTGCGCTTCCGACCCGCGCTGCAGGGTGCGTTCATCGAGGACAACCGCTTGAAGTGGCATGGGTGAACGATATCAGCTTCGAACCGGTTCGCACCTTCGGAGGATTGGCTGCTATGGTCGCGCGGTGGCTCGAGATCTGAGCGAACGCAGAAACGAACTCGTCTATCGGTGGGATCTTGACAAGACCTATCTGCGAACGGAGTTCGACACACTGCGTGATCTCGTGCGAACCGCCTTCGAGCCGGCGTCTCGCAAGCGTTCGTACCCGGGTGCAGGGACTTTGCTACGGGAGATCCGAGCTACCGAGCCCGCGGCGATCTTCATACTTTCCGGTAGCCCCGAGCAGATGCGAAGCGTTCTCGAAGCAAAGCTCCGGCTCGACGGGATTCGCTGGGATGGCTTCACGCTCAAGCCGAGTCTTCGAAATCTCGTGCGCGGCAAGTTCCGCTTCCTCAAAGATCAAGTCAGCTACAAGCTCACCGCGCTCCTCAGGTCGCGAACCAACGTCGCTCCAGACACCGACGAGATCCTGTTCGGGGATGATGCGGAGGGCGATGCCTTCATCTATTCGCTCTACGCCGACATCGTGGCAGGCCGCATCGATCAAGAGCTGCTGATGAACGTTGCGGAGGCGGCGCAGGTGTACCCGGACGACATCCCAGACCTCGTCCGCATCGCCGCCCGCGTGCCTCGCGGCGACACAGTACGGCGCATCTTCATCCACCTCGAGCGAGTCTCCTCCACGTCGGGGTTCAGCGATTTCGGTCGACGCGTCTGCCCGTTCTACAATTACTTCCAGCCCGCGCTGGTCTTGCTCGAGGACGGAGCCCTCGACGCACAGGCCGTGTTGCGAGTTGGTGCGGATCTCGTCGTTGCGCACACGTTCAACCCGGAGGTGTTGGTTGCGAGCTTCCACGACCTCTGCCGGCGAGGCTATCTAAGCAAGCGCGTGGTCGATCGCATGACTGAGGTGGCCGAGAAGATCGAGCCTTCCACGTTCGGTCAGGCTTCCGGCCCGTTGCTCGCGTTGGTGCGCGCAATGGAGCAAGCCCGCGACGGCCTCGCGGACGACGTCGAGATCGACGTGGTACAAGAGGACTACCTCGCGCTCTTCGCGAGAGACCGCGCCCGCGCAAAGGCTGCCAAGCGACGAGCGCTCTGGACTCGCGAGTCTCCCTAGTCGCTTCTCGGGTACCCGAGCTCCCCGAGCGCGTCTTTCGCAAGTTCCCCAAGTGTCGTCTTCGTCTCGTCCTCGAAGTCCTCGATGGTCACCGTGCGTGCATCGTCGACGAAGCGTTCGAGGTGTTCGGCGGCATCGGGCTCTCCGAGCTGGGAGATCGCTTCGATCGCGGCCGCGATTACGTCTGCGCTCGAGTGGTCGAGGAAGCGCCGAATCAAGGGGAGGGCGCTCGGCTCGGCAATCTCGGCGAGCACCCAGGGAAGCTCGGACATGGCGACGCCGCTTTCGCCGCGGTCGAGCGCACGTTCGATCGCGCGGGCGACCTCTGCGTAGCGTTCGTATCCGACGTCACGTAGCGCTTCTCCGGCAGCGACGCGAACCCGCGGCTCACCGTCGTTGAGGATCGCAATCAGCGCGTCAGCCATGGCAGGGCCCGGCACTTGTGCGCAGAGATCGGCGAGGCGTTCCAGCCGGATCGTGCCCTCGATCCGGTCTTCCATGGTCAGCGCGTGGTTGGTCTCCGCCTCGAGAAGGGAGACCAGCGCGTCCGAGCGCTTCTTTCGGAGCAGTGCCTTCTCCGCGCGGCGAAGCGCTCGGTCCGCGTCGAATATCCGCTGAAGCTCGTCCGGCAGTGACATGGTGGTTCCTTTGAGGTGTTAGGTCGGCTGCGACCGCAAAGACTGTAGCTCCTGGAGGAGTGATCGTACCCGATCGACAGGGTCGCCCGAGTCCTCGTCTCGATAGCGCCGAGTGAGCTTCATGTCAGGGGAAAGGCTCCACCCGGCGCCCGAAGTGGCCACGAGCGGCATCAGCCTTGCGGGATCGAGGGGCGTGTCCTCACGCAGGTGCAGAGCCACCCGCTTCGCGTCGGCCTCGCAGCCGAGCGCACAAAGCTCACGGAGAGGCGGTTTGAGCGACATGACACGCACGAAGTCACGGGCAGGCCGCGGCGGCGGCCCAAACCGTTCCTCCATCTCGGAGGCGAGGTCGTCCACAGCCTGCTGGTCGGGCGCGGTCGCGAATCTCCGATAGAGCGAAAGTCGAAGCCCGATGTCGTCGATGTACTCCTCGGGGAGATAGTGCTCGAGCTCCACCGAGAGCTCGGTGTCGACGTCGTGCTGGACGTGCTCGCCTCGGAGCTCGGAGACGGCCTCGCTGAGCATTTGGACGAACATGTCGAAGCCCACCAGCGATGCGGTACCACTTTGCTCTGATCCGAGAAGGTTTCCTGCGCCACGGAGCTCCATGTCGAGGGTGGCCACGCGAAATCCTGCGCCCAGGCCGGAGAAGCGCTCGAGCGCCTCCATTCGAATGCGGGACTCCTCGGACATCTCGTTGGGAGGCGGCGTGATGAGGTAGCAGTATGCGCGCTGATCGGACCGGCCCACGCGGCCGCGAAGCTGGTAGAGCTGCGCGAGCCCGAGCGCGTCCGCGCGATCGACCAGAATCGTGTTCGCGCGCGGGATGTCGAGCCCGCTCTCTACGATGGCAGTCGAGCAGAGTACGTCGTACGTCCCCTCGACGAAGTCGGTCATCGTCTGGTCCAGCAACGCGGGCTTCATCTGGCCGTGGGCGACGGCAATCCGTGCGCTCGGGAGGAGCTCCTGCAAGCGCTGCGCACGCTCGTAGAGGCCGTCGATTCGATTGTAGACGAAGAACGCTTGCCCCCCGCGGCCGAGCTCTCGCTCGATGGCGTCCTTGATGAGGTGGTCATCCCATCGGCACACGAACGTGCGCACCGATCGACGGTCTTGCGGCGCGGTGGTAATGAGCGACAGATTCCTCATGCCTCCGACTGCAAGTTGAAGCGTACGCGGGATCGGCGTTGCGCTCAGCGTGAGCACGTCGACGTTCGTGCGAAGCTTCTTGATGCGTTCCTTGTGTGTGACGCCGAATCGCTGCTCTTCGTCGACGACCAGCAGGCCGAGATCGGCGAAGTGGACGTCTTTCGAAAGCACCCGGTGAGTGCCGATGACGACGTCCACATGCCCGGCCTTGAGCGCGCCGAGTGTTTCGGTTTGCTTGGGCCGAGGGACGAAGCGCGAAAGGACCTCGACTCGCAATGGGTACCCATCGAGACGCGCTGAGAACGTGCGATAGTGCTGCTGTGCGAGGACCGTCGTCGGACAGAGCACTGCGACCTGACGTCCGCTCATGGCGACCCGAAAAGCGGCGCGCAGAGCAACTTCCGTCTTCCCGAACCCGACGTCGCCGCAGACCAGTCGGTCCATTGGTTGTGGCTCGTCGAGATCCGACATCACATCGTCGATGGCCTTCTCCTGGTCGCGAGTCTCCTCGAAAGGGAAAGTCGCTTCGAATTCGGCGTATACGCTTCCGGCGGCTTCGACCGGGTCGCGATGTGAAGCGCTCCGCTCCGCGTAGAGCTTCAGTAGCTCCTCGGCCATTTGCTCGACGGCCTTTTCGACGCGCCGCTTCTTCGTCGCGAAGGTCGTGCCCCCGAGGCGGTCGAGCCGGGGCTGATGCCCTTCGCCGCCCTTGAATTTCTGAATGGCGCCAAGGCGTGTCGCGGGAACGAAGAGTTTGTCACCCCCTGCGTACTCGACGACCATCACCTCCACGGTTTGGGCCGTGCGGCCGTGAAGGCGGTCCATCGCGGTCAGGCTCAGCGACTTGTGCTGCAGCCCGAGATACTTGCCGACGCCGTGATCTGCGTGGACGACGTAGTCGCCGACACCAAGCTCGCGGAGGTCCTCCAAGAAACGCTGCTGCTCCCTGCGGGTGCTGCGTTTGGCGCGGCGTTGGCGCACGCGGGTCCCGAAGATCTCCTCCTCGGTGACGTACGCGACGCCCTCGCTCCACAGGACGAAGCCATCGCGAAGCTCGCCAAGCTCGACACACTCGAGGATGCGCTTGTCGACGCCGTAGCCCCGAAGCAGATCGACGAGCCGATCGGCTTGGTGTTGCGTTCGGCCGACGAGGGTCACGCGGAGTCCGGTCTCGACCCACTCGGCAAGCTGATCCGCCAAGGGCTGAAGGCCCCGTTCTCCGTGCCCCTTCTGGGCGCGCAAGCTCGCGATGAGCGCTCCTTGGTCCGATGCGCCAAGCCGGAGCACTTCGCCCGCTTGTGCGTATGCAGCAGCGACGGGGCCTTCATCTTCGCCCGCGGCGCCGTGAATCGCCAGACGATGAGCCACGAGCACCGGGTGTGCGTTCAATTGCTCCGCGAGCTCTTCTTGGTCCATGTAGTAGGACGCGAGCTCGAACGTCGGTCGGCCAGCTCGCGCCGCGTGCTCCTCCCTCGCGCGGCGGTGCTCGGTCTGTACCGACTCCGCGATTGCGATTGGGTCAGCCAGTACGATTCGCGCGTCTTTCGGGACGTAATCGAAGATCGTGTCGAGCCGCTCGAAGTACCCCGGCAGGAGGGGATTCGAGATCAGGGCGCCCGAGCCTCGGTCGAGCTCGACGATGAGTTCCCGGGCCTCGAGCGTGGGCATGTTGATCTCGTCGCAGAGCTCACGCACCGCCGACTTCGCGCGTTCGATCGCCTCAGCGGAGTCGGGCACCTCGCGTGCCGGACCGAGCTGCACAGACTCGATCTCGTCCGCCGTCTTCTGATCTTCGGGATCGAAATGCCGAATTCTCGTGATCTCGTCGTCGTCCAGCTCGATACGGCACGGGAGACGCCCGTCTGGAGCGAACACGTCGATCAGCGCGCCGCGCGCCGAGAGCGTGCCGCGGTCCTCGACCAGAGGTACGCGGAGGTATCCGAGTCCGAGTATGCTCTCGACGAGCGCATCCCGTTCGATTCGCTGACCGACCTCGAGCGACAGCAGGCCGGCGGCAACGTGGTCCCGGGGAGGAACGCGGCGAAGAAGGCCCGACGCGGGCACGATGAGCACGCGCCAGGGTGAGTCTTCGGCCAGGCGGGCCAAGGTCGCCATCCGCTGCATTTCCGAACGCCGATCCGGCACGACGTCGAGCAGTGGGCTCGTATCGGCGGCGGCGAACAAGAGGACGTCGCCATTGGGGTCTCCGAGCAGAAACCTCAGGTTGGATTCGTGTCTGTACGCCTCGTCCAAGGTCGCGGTGACGAGGACCAGGCGCCGCTCGGGGTTCGAGGCCACAGCCTCCGCAAGCGTCCAAGCGAGCGCACCCAGCGGAAGCGAGCTGACGTCGACACGTTCCGCCCCGGCCAGCGATTCGACCAGCTCACGAACCGAAGCGTTTGCGTTCTGAAGCGCCGCTTCAAGCGACATCGAGTTGCTTGCGCTTCACCTGTCGGATGCGCTGGGCCAACCACGGTGGCGTCACCACGGTGCTGGCCATGACCATGAGCACGATTGCAGCGTACACACCAGCCGCGATGAGCGGCTCGCCTTCGTACGTGATGCCGGCTCCGACATTGGCGAAGATCAAGCCCACCTCGCCGCGTGGCACCATGCCGATGCCGACCGTGAGCTTGTCGACGGTCTTGTCGCGAACCCCGAGGCCCGAGACGAGCTTACCCACGACTGCCACGGCACTCAGAGCAAGCGCCAGGATGAGGGGCTCGGTGCCGATGCCGCCGAGATCGACCATCATGCCGGTCCGGACGAAGAAAATCGGCGCCATCACCGCCACGATCGGGCCGATGATTTCCGTCAGGTCGTGCGCTGACTTCCGGCCAAACGGGCGGACATGGACTTCGTCGAGGATCAGACCCGCCGCAAACGCGCCAACGATGGGCGCCAAGCCGGCTGCGCCCGAAATGCCCGCGAGCAATAGGCAGAGCCCGATCGCGACCGCAGCGAGCACGTCGGGCGTTCTGAGCTTCGACGCGACGCGGAAGACCCCGGGCATCACATAGGCGCCGAGCAAGAGCGCGCCGACGAGGAATCCGGCCGCGAGGCCGATGATCTTCGACAGATCCAGGGCGCCCGGTACCGCGCCGAACTCTGCAATGCTCGCGACCACCGCCAGTACAATGAGTCCGAGCACGTCGTCGATGACGGCTGCGCCGAGGATGACGCGAGTCTCGGGGCGCGACATGGCGTCGAGGTCCTTCAACACACGCGCAGTGATGCCGACGCTCGTTGCGCACAGGGTTGCGCCGATGAAGAGGTGAAGCGAGAAGGGCGCCTCGGGGAGGAGCCACACGCTCGTGCCGTAGCCGAGCAGCATCGGCGCAACGACTCCGATGATGGCCACCAAGCCGGACGTGGGCGCGACCGCCCTCATTTCGGTCAGCGTGGATTCGAGGCCGACCTCGAATAGCAGCAGCACGACCCCGAGCTCCGCTAGGAACTCGACCGGGACCAGTTCCGCCGCGCCATGAAAGGTGTCGATGCCGAAGAGGTACAGATTGCCGAGCACGATTCCGGCACACAGCTCGCCGAGGACGGCAGGCTGGTTGAGCCGCACGGAGACCTCCCCGCCGAGCTTCGCAGCGAGGATCATGCCGGCCAGGATCAACCAGACGTCGTAGCCGAATCCGTGGCCACCGCCGCTTGCCCAGGCCGTGGCCGGGAGCGCTGCGAACAACACGAGGAGGACAGAAAACCGAGCCGGTCGGCGGCGCATCGGGCGGGACCATAGATACGGCGGAGCGGTTGGGCAAGCTCAAGCCACCGAATCTGCCTTGCTGGGAGCTGGGCGTTCAGGTAAATGAATGGTCATTCAGTCGAGGGAGCGTCATGGAGCGAAGCCTATTTTCCGAAGAGCACGAGATCTTCCGCAGCAACTTCCGCCAATTCGTCGAGACACGCGTGGTGCCGCAACAGGCGAAGTGGCGTGAGCAAGGCGTCGTCGACCGCGAGATCTGGCTCGAGGCCGGTGCTGCAGGATTCCTCTGCCCGTGGATGGAAGAGGAGCACGGCGGCGCGGGAGGCGACTTCCTCCACTCGACCATCGTGATGGAAGAGCTCTCGCGCGCCTACGAGTCCGGCTGGGCCGCGAGCTTGCACTCGGACATCATCGTTCCGTACATCCACGCGTTCGGGAACGCCGAGCAGAAGGCGAAATGGCTACCACGGTGTGCGAGCGGCGAGACGATCACCGCGATCGCCATGACGGAGCCTGGGACTGGCTCGGACCTGGCGGGGATCGCCACCACGGCCAAGCGCGACGGTGACGAGTACGTCATCAATGGCGCCAAGACGTTCATCTCGAACGGCATGACATGCGACCTCGTCATCGTCGCTGCCCGGACGGAAAACTCGGACGATCCGCACCGCAGTGTCTCGCTCTTTGTCGTCGAGGGGGATCGGCCTGGATTCATTCGGAGCCGAAAGCTCGAGAAGATGGGCATGGAGAGTCAGGACACCGCCGAGTTGGCCTTCGACGAGTGTCGAGTGCCAGTCGAGAACATCCTCGGTCAAGAGGGTGGTGGTTTCATGATGTTGATGCAGAAGCTTCAACAGGAGCGCCTCTGCGTCGCGATCATGTCACAAGCCAACGCCGAGAAAGTGCTCGAGGACACGATCGTCTACACACAGGAACGCAAAGCGTTCGGCCGCTCGATCTCCAAGTTCCAGAACACGCAATTCAGCCTTGCGCAGTGCGCGACCGAGGTCGAGGTCGGCCGGGCATTCCTCGACAGGCTAGTCGCCGAGCATGTCGCGGGGAAGTACCTCGTGAAAGAGTGCTCGATGGCAAAGCTGTGGCAGACCGAGATGCAAGGCCGCTTGGTCGACGCGTGCCTGCAGCTACACGGCGGCTACGGCTACATGCTCGAGTATCCGATCAGCCGGGCCTACGTCGACGCCCGGGTGCAGCGCATCTACGCGGGCACCAATGAGATCATGAAGATCATCATTGCCAAACAGATGGGACTCTAGCCATCTCGCGCCATTTGGGCTCCATCGCTTGACCTAGGATGCGGACAGGGCGTAGTTTCCAACCGTGACGACGTCTGATCCGAAGGATGGTGAGGATCTGATTGGGCCCACAGACCCTGACTCCAGCGGTGGCCCCGAGGATGGGCCGCGGGTGAGCCGGATGCGTGTCGGCGGCGAAGACATCATCGTCCTCAGCGTTCCGCTCCCAAATTTGGAGTATCCGGACGGTACGACTCCGGCCGAGCACGAGATCATCGACCTCGTCCTGCAGGGTCTCACTGCGAAAGAAATCGCCGAGCAGCGCGGCGCATCCCTTCGAACCGTGACTACTCAGCTCGGCACTATCTTCCGAAAGGCCGGCGTGAACTCCCAAGCGGAACTCATCGCCATCATGACCGACGGCGTGCGCCACGAAGACGACTGAGCCGCTGCGCACAATTAATAAGAGCGACGCGGCCGGTCAGCCCGTTTCCGACCGG
>JBATLA010000182.1:0-4552 GCA_049669945.1 Polyangiales bacterium
CTCTTCTCCTGAATCATCTGCGCGCGGAGCTCGGGGTTGCGCATCGCCGCTACCCGCTCGGCGAGTGGCAACTTGCTTATTTTCTTGTAGCTCGGGAAGCCCATGAAGGGGTGGAAGGTGGCCTGGAGCCCCAACATCACGCCGATTCCCCGGGCGCCGACCTGGCAGCGAACGACGTGGCCCGCATCGTTGGCCTTCGACGCCTTGTCGAGGATCCACTTCCACTGTTCTGGGTTGTGGTCGCGCTGCATCGTCGAGACGCTCATCGGGCGCCCGCCCGCAGCGCCCAGCATCTGCTCGAGCACAGCCCATTCGGCGTCGAAGTGCTCGTCGCCGTGCATGATGTTGAAGTCGCTCACCGCCTGGAGAACGCCGTAGTTCAAGCCCTTGAACGCTTCGGCGATCCCCGCGAGCTCTTTGCCGTCGGCTTCGGAGGCGGGCGTCCAATCGCCGACCGCGCTGCGATGGTTGTCGCTTCTGCCTGTGCTGAAGCCGACCGCGCCAGCCTCGAGTGCAGTCCGGAGCAGTTTCCGCATCTCCGCGATGTCGTCCGGGGTCGCCGCCTCCTCGGCGACTGCGCGCTCACCCATCACGTACACGCGAAGCGCGTCGTGGGGGACGTGTGCCATGAAGTCGATCGCGTGAGGCATGCGGTCGAGCACGTCCATGTATTGGGGGAAGCTCTCCCATCCCCAGCTGATGCCCTCGGAGAGCGCGGTGCCGGGGATGTCCTCGACGCCTTCCATCAACTCGATGAGCTTTGCATGGTCGGTCGGCCGAACGGGAGCGAAGCCGACGCCGCAGCTTCCCATCGCGCAGGTAGTGACGCCATGAATCGACGAAGGAGCGAGCTCCTCGTCCCAGCTGATCTGGCCGTCGTAGTGCGTGTGGATGTCGACGAAGCCCGGAGCTACGACTGCTCCGCTGGCGTCGATCGTTTCCTTCGCGTCTTCGTCGGCCGTTCCGACGGCGACGATCTTGCCGTCCTTGATGCCGACGTCGCCCGAGTAACGGTCAGCTCCGGTGCCATCGACGATTGTTCCGCCTACGATCTTTAGGTCATACATACGAGTTCTCCCGGTCAGACGAGCTGCGCACTATATCGTACGATCAGCGAGATTGCAGCCGCGAGGAGGAGCACCAGCACGGCCATTTTGAAGGTTCGTTCGTCGACTCTGTGGTGGACCCATTCGCCAAGAAGGACACCGAGCGGCACGGCAGGGACCAAGAGCAAGACGTCGAGGAGAACCGCGCGCGCGTAGACCCCGCCGAGGATGAAACGGGAGACCAGGATGATGTTGAGAGCGATCCACACCGCGCTGAGGGTGCTCCGGAACGCCTTCTTGCTCAGCCCCTCGCGGCCGATCGCGTAGACGAGCAGTGGGCCGCCCGAGGCGTAGATTCCGTGCACGACGCCAGCACCAAAGAGTGCGGCCGCCGAGGCGGGCCGGGAAATCGGCTTCTCGAGCGCAGGGCTCGCGACGCGGAGTCGGCGGAGGTCCCTCGCGGACAGTGCGAGCACCATCACGCCGAAGGCCAAGCCGAGCCATGGCCCTCCGACCCGGGTCAGCAGAAAGAACGCGAACGCCATGCCGAGCGCCATCAACGGCAGGACCCGTTTCAGCAGCAGTTCCCGATGGATCCCGTCTCGGTGGCGAACGACGATGTATCCGGTCTGCAGGAACGAGAGCGGCACGACCAGATGGATCACTTCCTGAAGCCCAATGAGCTGGGCACCGAAGGTCACACAGATCAAAGTGCTTCCGAAGCCCGTCGCCGTCTGGACCGCGTAGGCCGCGACGACGACTAGCGCGAAGACGAGAAATGCGAGCTCGAGCGTCACGGTGGGCTTCCAGTGTGGAGCTTCCTACAGGGTTTGCCTGCATTCGTACAGGTTGGTGTTTCGTGCGCAACTGTGTCACGCATACGGCATGAATCTCACCTTCAGCGAGGAAGAAGAGGCGTTTCGTCATGAGGTTCGCGCTTGGATACAGGACGCGATGCCCGAAGACATGCGCGAGCGCGCCAAGGGCTCCGGAGGTTTCACTCCTGAGGATTCGGCCACGTGGCACCGCATCCTCTACGAAAAAGGTTGGGTCGCGCCCCATTGGCCGAAGGAAGTCGGCGGGACGGGCTGGGATGCGGCGCGCCGCTTCATTTTCAACGAAGAGATGGAATCCGCGGGTGCGCCTCAACTTTCGGTGTTCGGCCTCTCGATGGTTGGGCCATTGATCATCAGCTTTGGGACCGACGCGCAGAAGGAGCGGTTTCTTCCGAAGATTCTCAGCGCGGAGGAGTTCTGGTGTCAGGGGTACTCGGAGCCGGGCTCGGGAAGTGACCTCGCCTCGCTTAGAACCACGGCTGAGGATGCTGGCGACCACTTCATCGTCAACGGGCAGAAGACGTGGACGTCGTACGCGCAGTACGCGGATTGGATCTTCTGCCTCGTGCGCACGGATCCGAACGCGAAGAAGCAAGCCGGGATCACCTTCTTGCTGATCGACCTCAAGAGCCCGGGCATCGAGGTCAAGCCCATGCAAACGCTCGGTCACACACCGGCATTCTGCGACACCTTCTTCGACAACGTGAAGGTTCCGAAGGAGAACGTCGTTGGTGGCGTCAACCAAGGTTGGACCATGGCCAAGGCGCTGCTCGGTCACGAGCGCACGCTTCTCGCGATGGTGGGTCCCTGCCAGAACGTCCTGCAGAAGATCAAGCGCATCGCTGCCACGAAGACCGTAGACGGCCGCCCGATGCTCGAGGACCCGGTGTGGCGGGCGAAAATCGCGCGGCTGGAGATGCGGTTCCGGGCGCACCTCATGGTGAGCTACCGGGCACTTGCCGATCAGCAAAAGGGTAAGATGCCCGGGCCCGAGTCGTCGATTCTGAAGTTGGTGGGTACGAAGCTCGTGCAGGAGATGACCGAGTTGGCCATGGAAGTCATGGGGGAGAACTCGCTCACTTGGTACAACGACGGGCTGTGCATGCCGGTCGAGGAATCCATTGGTCCCTACTTTTGCTACGAGCGAGCCGCGACGATCTACGGGGGCTCCAACGAGATTCAACGCAACGTCATCGCCAAGATGATTTTGCACTTGCCGAGCAGTTAGACCGTGCGCCGAGGAACGATTCAAGATGGACTTTGAGCTTGAACAAGATCAGCAAATGCTCGCCCAAACGGTGGCCGACTTCGCCAAGAACGAGTCGCCGGTCGAACGATTTCGAAAGCTTCGCGATGACGAGGTCGGTTACGAGCCTGCCGTTTGGCAGAAGATGGGGGAGCTCGGCTGGCTCGGCGTTGCCTTTCCGGAATCCGTCGGGGGATTCGGCGGCAGCTTCGTCGAGTGCGCGCTGGTGCTCGAGAACCTGGCCGCGACACTCGTGCCCGAGCCCTACCTGGCCTCGGTAGTACTGGGAGGGATGACCCTGCTGCGCGCCGGAAGCCCGGAGCAACACGCCAAGTATCTCACTCCCATGATCGAAGGGGAAACCACGCTTGCGCTCGCGTATTCCGAGGCGCAGAGCCGGCACGACGTCCGCGCCGTCGAAACCACCGCGACGCCAAGGGGCGATGGATACAGCATCTCGGGCGAGAAGGTCTGGGTGCTCAACGGTCACCACGCCGACCACCTGATCGTGTCCGCGAACGCTCCAGGCGGGGTGACGCTTTTCATCGTGCCGCGCGACGCCGACGGGGTCGCCGTCAAGGCAGCCAAGACGATCGACGGTCAGAAGGCCGCCTTCGTCGAGCTAGACACTGTCACGGTCGGGACGGGTGCACGCCTTGGTGCCGAGGGATCGGGCGCCGCCGTGCTCGATCGAACGATGGACTACGCAGCAGCGGCCGCGGTGGCCGAAAGCGTGGGCCTCGCCACCACGATGCTCCGCATGACCGTCGACTACCTCGGCACGCGCGAGCAGTTCGGCGTCAAGATAGGCTCGTTCCAAGCGCTCCAGCACCGTGCCGTCGACATGTACGCGGAGACCGAGCTTCTACGCTCGATCTCGATGGCGTCGATGGTTCGGGCCGACGAAGACGACGTGCACGTGCGCCGCGGCGACATCTCGGCTGCCAAGTACCAACTTGCCACCGGCGGCATCTGGGTCGCACAGCAATCGCTTCAGCTACACGGCGGCATCGGCGTTACCGACGAGCACGACATCGGGCTCTATTTCAAACGGATGTACGCGCTCAACGCGCTGTTCGGCGACGCCGAGCACCACGTCGCTCGTTTTGCGAGCGACCCGATGTTCGGCTAGTTCTCGGGCGCGAGATCCGGAGCGGAAGAGAAGCGTACGAAGCCGCGGTAGGTCCCGATGAAGATGCTGTTGCGCGGGCCGAACGAGAAAGTGCCCCAGATGTTGTTGAAGACTTTCTTCCCATAGTCGTTCTTGCCAAGAGTCTTCTTCTTCACGATGCCCGATACGTTGTCGTCGAACGCATCGTCTGTGAACCAGCCCTTGATGCTGAAGACGCGCCAGCCCGTATGAAAGTCCACAGCCGTGAGCTGCCAGTCATGGTGGCCGTCCATCTCGGTGTCTCGGTGATAGA
>JBATLA010000183.1:0-2492 GCA_049669945.1 Polyangiales bacterium
CTCCAGACCTTCTCTCCCCGGGTCGAGCCGTTCGCGAAAGATGGCGTTTTCCATATTGATCCCGAGGGTTTGCGTCGTCTCTATGGCGGCTATCGCAACTGGGCAACCTGTATCCATCGCTACCTCAGGGCCCGCCATTGGAAGAGCTCGGTCACGGTAGGGTTTCACCGCCACCGCGCGATGGCGGTCGCGATGACACGCGAGGGCGTCACGATCACGGAGAGCTCCGACCAAGAGCGCGCGCTCTCGAATCAAACGCCCCTGCGCGAGCTCGGCTTGCCGGGCGAGATCTGTGAAAGCTTGACGGCGTTGGGCATCGAAGTGCTGGGCGATTTTCTCGCCGTTCCTGCGGGCGAGCTCCACAGTCGTTTTGGATCCGAAGCAAGCGCACTTCACGATTCGTTCGCAGAAGATCTTAAGCTTCCAATTCAACCGCATGCATTCGACGAGCCGGCGCGTATCTCGTTTCAAGTCGATCCACCGGATGAATACCAAACGCGCTTGCTCTTTGCGATCAAAGGAGCGCTTCATTCGCTGTTGCATCAAGTCCGCGCGCGCGCAGAAGCAGTGCAGTCACTCGATCTCACGCTTCACCTCGAGCGCGCGCCCATCCACCGAGAGCACATCGAGCCGGCGTCACCGACGTTGGACTTAATGCTAATCCTGGAGCTCGTTCGTCTTCGCCTCGGCGAGACGAAGTTGAAAGGCGCGGTCGAAGAGGTAGAGCTTCTCGCCGATACGGTGCGCGCACGCGCTGAACAAGTTGCGTTGCCCGGGCATCAACCTCGCCGCGACGTGAGCGCGGCACACCGGGCGCTCGATCGGATTCGCGCTGCTTACGGTGAGCGCTCGGTAACCAGAGCTACAATCCATGAGGCGCACGTGCCCGAAGCCTCGTTCCGATGGGAGCCCATCCAGCACGCGCGCACTGTAGATCAGGCACGAGTTCCGCCTGTTTCTTCCATGATCCGGCGTGTTTACAGTCGACCGAAACCCCTGCCGCCCCGCATTCCGAAAGAGCCGGAGGCCGGCCCTTCGCTCGCCCGTGATCACGCGATCGAGCATATGTACGGACCCTATCGTGTCAGCGGTGGTTGGTGGAAACGCTTGGTCGAACGTGACTACTACTACGCTGAAACCGATCACGGTGATTTGCTGTGGTTGTTCTACGACCGGCCGCGTAAGCGTTGGTTCTTGCATGGAGTGCTCGATTGAATGAGCGCGTACGTCCCGTTGTGGGTCAAGAGCAACCACAGTTTTTTGGAAGGCGCCTCGTTTCCCGAAGAGCTCGTCGAGCGCGCGCACGCGCTGGGCTTGCCCGCGGTTGCAATTACGGATCGCGACGGTGTGTATGGCCTGGTCCGTGCTCACATGCGAGCCAAGGAGCTTGGTATTCGCATCGTGACCGGTGCGCAGATCACGGTCAGCGTCGATGGTGGGGAACATCATGTCGTTGCGTTGGCCAAGACACGGCTCGGTTATGCAAACCTGTGTAGAGCGTTATCGCTCGGTCATGCACGTTGCGAAAAAGGCGTCTCTCTCATCGAGCTCGAAGACTTGCGCGAAATCGAAGACGTCTTGTTTCTCTGTGTGACACCGGAGCCTTTGCGCGCGCTACACACCGCCCATGGCCCGTCGTCGCTCTTTGCGCTGTGCGTTCGTCACCTCACCGACTCCGAGAGACCCAAAGAACGCCGTCTTCGGACGGTCGCACGCGAGCTCGGCGTCTCTTCGCTGGGCGCCAACGAGGTGCTTTACCACGACAAATCGAGGCGCCCTCTTCAGGACGTTTTGTCCTGTATTCGCAGGGGAAAGGTGCTCTCAGAGGCAGGCCATGCCATCCGCGGCAACGCCGAGCACGAGCTCAAGCCGTTCGGAGAGAGCGCGCATCTCTTCCGAGACGACCCCGCGTGCCTCCTGCGCACGCTCCAGATCGCCGATCAGTGTGCGTTCAGTCTCGATGACATTCGCTATCGATATCCCGAAGAGCGTTTGCCGTCGGGGAGAAGCGAGCAGAGTTGGCTACGTGAGCTCACGTTCCATGGAGCACGTTCGCGCTATCGCGGCAAAGTTCCCGAAGACGTTCGCGCACAGATCGAACGTGAGCTCAAGATCATTCGCAAGCTCGACTACGGCGGGTACTTTCTGACGATGCACGAGATCGTCGAGTACTGCAGACAGAGCAACATCTTGTGCCAAGGTCGTGGGAGCGCCGCCAATAGCGCCGTGTGTTTTTGTCTCGGCATCACGGCGATCGATCCAGTGCGCATGGATCTCCTGTTCGAGCGTTTCTTGAGCGTCGAGCGCGCAGAGCCACCCGACATCGATCTCGACATCGAGCACGACCGGCGCGAAGAAGTCATCCAACACGTCTACGAGAAGTACGGTCGCCGCCGCGCAGCGATGGTCGCCAACATCATTCGCTATCGCATTCGTTCCGCGGTCCGCGATGTCGGCAAGGTGCTCGGGTTGTCACGAACCGATCTCGAGAC
>JBATLA010000184.1:0-1886 GCA_049669945.1 Polyangiales bacterium
GCCTAGGCGAGGGCATCCGTGGGGCATTCGTCGTCAGGGTGGTGGATAGCCTCCGCCCGCAGGCTAGAACGCGCCGGCGGCGCTCAGCCCTAGGGAGCCCTTGTCCCCATAGGGCGCCAGGTAATAGAGGTGGCGCTTCTTGCTGTGCTCCCTCTTCCTGAGGTCGTGCCGGTAGTGCATCAGCCAAGGCATCAACCACCCCGCGACCAATCCCACGCCCGCTCCCGTGATGACGTCGCTCATCCAGTGTCGGTTCGCCACCGAGCGAAAGACCCCAGTCGTCGTGGCCAATGCCAATGCGCCCGCGCAGGCGATCGGATCGCCGACCCGTCCAAAGAAATCGAAGTGCTGATGCTCAGCGCACGTGAGTCCTGCAGCGGCGAACGCCAGCGAGGTGTGTGCGCTGAAAAACGATCGATTGGGATCGTCGCAGTTCGCGCCCTCCGATGTGGGGTCCTCTGATTGAGCGCACGGTCGCTCGCGCCCGCTGAGCTTCACGACGCTCGTCACGAATCCGGTGACCGCAAAGGCTTGTGCTTGAATCGCAAACATCTGAAGGCCCACATCTCTATTTCGGTCGCCGATCAAGGTCATTCCGATCAGGTCCACCAACACGGGAAAGGCAATGCTCGTCGCGACGAGTGCATCGCTCGCTTTGGCGTAGCGCTCTTGCTTGCTGTTCGGTGCGATGAGTCGACGCTGAAACCAATCGTCGAACGCATTGCTTCTGGTCCATCGAGCCTGTACGTGGATCGGTGAAAACTCGATCGCAATGGCCGCCACCGCAAGTGCGCCGGCGGTCACGCCTTCTGCCCAGTGCACGCGCTTGTAGTGCCACTGGAGTCGATAGCTACGTTCCGCTTCAGGCTGCGGATGGGTCTCGTGCGCTACGCCCAGCGCCACATCGTGCTGGCTCGGTTCGTCGTGCCCCGGTTCGTCCTGGGCTTCGACGGATCGTGCGTTGAACGACAGGGCGATGCACAAGATAGTCGCGCTGCTTCGGGTCACCTGCGCCTGCTCAGTCGTGTGGAACACGCCAGCATGAACAACACCGCCGCGACCGACACCCAACTGCCGGGAACGGCCTCGAGCTGCGCCGAACAAGTCATCCACTCTGGAAGAACAGGACCGGTCGCATCTTGGCGCGCGATCGCCACGGCAGTTGCATTGCCGCAGAAGTCGTTGTCGGTGGTGCAACCCTCTTCCAAGGTCACCCATTCATCCAGCAAGTCGTCGAGCGCGGTCGCGTCCTCCGCTCGCGATTGAAGAAACGCCGCGAGCAGATCTTCCATGGCCGAATCACCGGCGTCCTTGAGTTCTACGACGTCGGCTTCACCACATCGGTCCAGATGGCGCGAGTGTGCGATCCCGTCGCGCGACTCATCGAAGCTCTTGTAGATCGCATCGACATAGTTGAGGACGTGCACGATTGTCTTGAAGTCGGATGCATCGGAGCGAATTGTGTGGGCGAAGCTGTCTTGAAGCGCATGGGCAGCCTCACCCAGCAGGAAAGCGGGCTGCCAGACCTCCACGTGAAACACGTCGTAGAAATCGAGCGTGACCGGCGCCGTGGCGTTCTGAGCGTCGCTTGGTTCGCTCCATGCGGCGCTCGCATTCGAAAAGGATCGGCGGATCAGCGCGCGTGTTCCCGCGACCGCGGCTTCGCTTCCCCCCGGCTCATCATCTCGCGGCGCTCGAAGAGCGTGCACATACTGCGCCTCCGCAAGCGGACTCGCATGGATCGCGCGCTGAGTGGCCAAGTCGCTCGTGGAGCGGCCGTTCGTGTCCGGAGCCCGCACGCCGACGACCAAGCTGAACAGAACGAAGAGCTGCGCGTCGGTGAGCTCTTCTCGAATCAGCGCCTCGTCGAGCAGCCACTGCTGGAG
>JBATLA010000185.1:0-1837 GCA_049669945.1 Polyangiales bacterium
GTCTCGAGACGATACGTCGCTGCTCAGCCCCGTGTGCTCATTGGGCGCTCCGCACAAACCTTCGCAGCTCGAGTCAGGCAGTGGCGGCGCTGGGGGTACGGTTGGAGAATCATCCCCGCAGGAGACAAGAATCAGTGCGGCGACGAAGATGACTAGGCTCCGCCCGATCACAAGGCGAAGCGAACCGCTTAGGTCCACCTGTCCAAGTACAGTGTGCGTTTCGCATCGCTAGGCTCGCAGCCATGCATTGGCTCAGCACTCGTACGCGAGCGAGGTCAACAGGCCCAGGCGTCGTCGACCTCTTAGGGCGCTCGGGCAGGCGCAAGCTCTACGGGTCGGCGGGGAGACGGAGATGACGGAGGATTCGGTTGAAGGCGCGCCCGAGCTGGGACGCCGCTCTGTTTCACCACACGGCGGCCGCGAAGGTTCTAGGCGGATACCGAGAGCAACAGGCACTGGAGCTCTCGGTGCACCGCGACGGCGTGTCACAGGTTCGGTGCTCGACCGCTTCGGCGGAACGAGGGCCCGCCTGAGTGAGCGCGACGAGGTGAAAGCGTCGACTCACCGTCGGACGCCGGTTCGGAGCCGGTGACGGTAATCCCACGAGGTTCGGGTGCCCATCTTTGAAAACTAAAACTCTGGATTGCACGCGTCGGCCTGATCGTGCTGCGCGGCTCCACTGCACACGGCATCAAAACCGGTAGTGGGGCGCAGGGCGGCATGAGACATCGGATCCACATGAAGCGCATCCCAACTTCGCCCACGGCGAGCCGAAAGCCGCGGGTTCAGGTACGACGAGAGTCGTCGCGGAGTCCAATCACGACGATTTGCTAAACCCAAATCGTCGATGGGACTCTGTCCGTAGGAAGAGTGTAGGGCGACCTACGCAGAACCTTCGGTATCTCCAGGCCCTCAAGCCAAGGGGTACGACGTCAGCGCACGGGACGGGTCGGTCAAAGCTCTTCCAGTGAGTCCAATCACTCACGCGGAGGGTCAGCAGGCTTCCCGACGGGGAATGCATCGCGCCGAAACGTGTCGCGCAAAGCTAGCGAGGCTGAATAGGCCCGCCATCGAGCCTCGAGCTCGAAATCCAGACAGAGGCGGTCGTGGTGTACGCAACGTATTTGCGCACACACAACCAAGCGACGAGCACCGCTCGTTGCGTGGCCAGCGAACTTCCAAAAGGGGCGTCCCGTGCCGGGGCGCCCCTTTTCTTAATTGGCGGGGGCGATTGCGTTGTGATTTTGGGTGGTTGCCGCATTCGCAGCGCCTGAATCGCCTTGATGGAGTGACCTCCAGTCGCGGCTTGGCTGGCCACCGAGTGTCGACCGACCTGATGGTGACCGATCTCTCGGAGGCCGAGGGCTCGTTGCACGATCCGTACGGGCCGCGCGTGGGAGTAGATGCGCGTGGGGAAGCGCCCGTCCTTGCTGAACAGGAACTCCGGACCCGCGTACCCTTGCTGGATGTGCCAGCGAATGGCGTCGACCACGTCCTCGGTGAGGGCGAGGGTCAACAGCTTGTTGTTCTTGCGCGGCCCGAGCATCGCAGGCCGCTCCTTGTTGCCCCGCTGCACCGCCCGATCGATGATGAGCTCCGGAGGAATATCGCGGATTCGATCTCGCGCGATCGCATAGACTTCGCCCGTGCGAAGACCAAGCCGGGTCGTCAGGTAGAAGAACGCGTACCATTGAGGGACCATCTCGAACATGCCGGCGAGGAGCCGGTCGCGCTCCTCTTCGGTGTACCAGTCGGTGGCTCTCTCGGGGGCGCTCTCCATTGGCACATAGGGCACCGACTTGAGGTGGCCCCATTTCCACGTGAACCGCAGAACCGC
>JBATLA010000186.1:0-4760 GCA_049669945.1 Polyangiales bacterium
CCATCTCCTCGAGGCCCGGCTCATAGATCGGGACCTCGAACCGTTGAAGGCGCTCGATTTTGGACGCGTCTTTGTCGACGCAAACGACGCGCTGCCCGGTGGCCGCGAAGCAGGTCCCCGTAACGAGACCGACGTAACCAGTTCCAATGACACAGAGTTTCACGCCGAAAAACATAGCACCGTTCTTGCCCCCCCGAAAGGTGCCATCCGCAGCGGAAGCGACTATTGTGAAAGGCCAGGAGGCCGCGCCACTGCCGGGGGTTGAACGCGCACCATGTCTTCCGTTCGCATCCACTATCTCAATCACGCCTCGCTCCTCGTCGACATCGGCGCTGTTCGTATCCTTTTCGATCCGTGGCTCGAGGGCACCGCGTTCTCGGGTGGTTGGGGCCTTCGATACGACAACCCCGAAGCGTTCGACGTCGCCGCGACCGCGACGCACCTATGGATCTCGCACTGGCACAGCGACCACCTCCACGCGCCCTCGCTCGCGAGGCTCGCCGAACGAAACCCAGACATGACCGTCCTCGCGAACGTCTCGGCGAACTTCTCGATGATCGAACGGATGGAGAGCTTCGGCTTTCACGATGTTCGACCGCTCGCAGAGCGCGAGCGAATTGACCTCGATGGCGACACCGCCTGCTGTCGCTACCCGACCGCCGGCATCGACAACATGCTGCACATCACCTCGGGCTCTTGGTCGATGCTCAACTACAACGACTGCAATCTGCCCGCGAAGGCCATTCATTCGCTCCGCCGCCACATTGGGCCGCTCGACGTCCTCTTCACAAACTACAACCACGCGGGCAAGCTGTTCGACGTGGTGGACGACGAGGTGCGGAAGCGCCAACTCACCGAGGTCCTCGAGCTCACGGTGGAAGCCCTCGAACCTACGCGTGTCATACCCTTCGCCTCGAACCACTACTACCGAACGGCCGAAAGCGCGGACCAGAACCGCTCGATGCTCGGCTTCGAGGACCTCGACGCGCTCGCTCGCCTCGACGAACGGTTCGTCGTCCCGCGAGTTGGCGACGAGGTCGTGTTCGAGACGCCAACGCGCGCGATCATGCACCCGCGCGAGCCTGCCCTCTCGCATCGCCCGTTCGAAACGCACGACTACGGCGCGGCCGTGCCTTGGGGCGAGCTCGTCGAGGAGGTATCGGCCCGCACAGAAGCGCTACGAGCACAGTTCTTGCGGCTCGGACGCTTGGCCGTGCCGGACCTCATCGTGCGCCTCAGTGATCACGACCGCAGCCTACGGCTCTCCCTCGGCGAGCCCGCGCGCGAGGCCAGCCCGCCGGATGTCCCGCACATCGAGGCTCACTCGCAGGCAATACGGATCTGGCTCGCACGGCGCTTCGGGGACGACACTTTCATTGCTGGAGCGCACTTCCGAATCCTCGACGGGAACACCAACGCGATCGAGCGTTGGGCGCTCGTGACTTTGCTGGAGGCAAGCCATCTGGACCCCCAGAGTTGCCTCGAGTACCTCAGGGAGCCCGAGGGTCGGCGTTTCTTGTGGAATCGGCGGGAAGAAATCGTCGCAACGCTTTTTGGTGGCCGCGTCAAGGCAGGCCGCGTCCGTCTGTAGAGGGAGACCCCAGTGATTCTCACCAACATCGAGAACGTGCCCGGCCGGCAAATCGTCCAGCACTTCGGCCTGGTCCAGGGAAGCACGATCCGCGCGAAGCACTTCGGCAGAGACTTCGCCGCCGGCCTCAAGAACATCGTCGGCGGAGAGCTCAAGGGCTACACCGAGCTGCTGCAGGAGAGCCGCGCAGAAGCCACCAGCCGGATGGTTGCGCAGGCGATGGAGCTCGGTGCAAACGCTGTGGTGAACGTACGCTTCACCACGTCTTCCGTCGCTCAGGGCGCGTCGGAGATCCTCGCCTACGGGACCGCCGTGCGAGTCGAGTAATCGGCGATGTCGATCGAGCTCATCATCGGTCTCGGCGTTCCCATCGTCCTGATCATCGTCGGCAGAATCGTCGGAGCGCGAATCGAACGCGCCCACTTCGAGGACATCGCCAGGCGCGAGGCACGATTTCTCGAGCAACCCGCGCTATCGATCAAACGACTCGCGCCGCCGGCGTCGATTCGAAGCGCCGAGCTCGCGACCGGATCGGTCGTGGTGTCGGTCGATCACTTCAAACGATTCATCAGCGGATTTCGAATGTTCTTCGGGGGCGAGGTGCGCTCGTACGCGACGCTCATCGAGCGCGCGAGACGCGAGGCGGTGCTCCGCATGAAGGAGTCGCAGCCCGACGCGGACGCCTACATCAACACGCGACTGGAAACCTCGACCATCTCGAGCGCGTCCGGCGACCAAGGCATGGGGACAATCGAAGTGCTGGCCTACGGCACGGCCGTCCACTACGATCGCGCCCCATGACCGACGACAAACCACGGGTAGTCACCGAGCGGGACGGCCACGTCTTTCACATGGTCCTCGACCGCGGCGACAAAATGAATGCGTTCGACCTGCGCATGCTCAGAGAGCTCGCCGAGGCTGTAACAGAATATGAAGCGGAACCGTCTCTTCGGTGCGCAGTGCTCTACGCCAACGGAGACCACTTCACAGCCGGCCTGGACCTGGCCGAGGTCGGACCCGCAGTTCGGAGCGGGGCGCCGCTGTTCCCGGAAGGCTCGGTTGACGTGCTCAGCTTGCATGAGCCCAAGCGCAAGAAGCCTCTCGTCATGGCGGTCCAAGGTTGGTGCCTCACGATCGGTATCGAGCTCATGCTCGCGGCCGACATTCGCTTGTGCGATGAGGGCACACGCTTCGGCCAGATCGAAATCAACCGTGGCATCTTCCCGTTCGGCGGCGCCACGATCCGGCTCCCCGAGATCGCGGGCTGGGGCAACGCGATGCGCTGGCTGTTGACCGGCGACAGGTTCGACGCGAAAGAAGCGCTGCGTATCGGCCTCGTCCAGGAAGTGCTCCCCCCAGGCGAGCTTCGCGCCAAGGCCATCGAGATCGCGCGAACCGTCGCGAAACGGGCTCCGCTGGGCGTTCAGGCGACAATTCGCTCATCGCGCACTGCCACGCACGAAGGCGTCGATGCTGCCATCGAGGAGCTTCTCGTCATCGCGCGAGAGCTGATGGACACGGAGGACGCCGCCGAGGGCATCCGCTCGTTCATCGAGCGCCGCGAAGGTGAGTTCAAGGGCCGCTAGCGCTAGTCGCGGAAAAAGACGTTGCCTGTGATCGGATCGCGTGGCTGTCGCGTCTGGTTGGCCGGCACCTTTGGGTCTTCGTAGCCAAACGAGACTCCGCACAGAATCTGCTCGTCGTCCGGAATGGCGAGGTGGGCGCCCACGACCTCCGGAAAGGCTCGCAAGGCGGCTTGCGCGCACGAACCGATTCCCCGCGACTGCATCGCCAACATCAAGGTCTGAACGTACATGCCGACATCCAAAGCAACGCCAATCCCAAAGGTCTTGGCCATGCACACGTACGCGACGTGAGGCGCGTCGAAGAACTCGAAGTTGCGGAGCATTGCCCACTTCCGCCCGTCTCGGTCGTCGCGCGCGATGCCCATCTTTCCATAGAGCTCTACTGCGCAGGCGACCTGCTTGTCCCGATAGCCGCCGAAGAACGCGTCCATGGTGCCGGCCATCCCTTGCGATGTCCCGGAGCTCGCGGCTTCCACGAGTGCGCCCCTCAGGCGGCGAAGCGTATCCCCCGACGCGATGTACACACGCCATGGCTGGACGTTGCAGTTGCTAGGTGCACGCTGCGCGAGGGCGAGCACCTCTTCGAGAACGACGCGTGGAACCGGCTCCGGGAGAAACCCGCGCACGGAGCGCCGCTCGGCAATGGTTTCGTCTAGGTCGTACATCACACCTCGGAGCTGCTCACAAACGGCGCTTCGCCTTCGGGACGGCCTTCTTGATTCGAAGCGCGCAATCTTCGCCAACCACTTTGCGCAGCGCAGGCTCTATGACGCCAGTGCGCACATACTCCGCTCCCACGCCAAAGGCCGCGCGACCGCTCACCCGAACGACCACCTCGCCATCATCGACCGTCAGCAGCTCGATGCTGCTCGCGTCCTTTTCGAGAAGCGGATTGAGGACGTCGTCGATCAGTCGCTGTAACGCCTCGCGCACCCGCGGAGCATGCGGAATTGGGCTCTCCAACGCAAACCTCCGGGACTCGGGGCGCGCGCCCGAAGGTGGGCTATACTCGCCGGAACGCGATGCACCCCGCACGTACACGCCTCCAGGTCGACGTCCGTCGCCAACAACTCCTGGCGCTTGGCCTCGAGCTGTTCGCGAACCAAAGCTACGGCGAGCTGTCCATCGACGAGATCGCCAAGAGAGCGGGCGTCTCCAAGGGACTCCTCTATCACTACTACCCCAGCAAACGGGCGTTCTACGTAGCAGCGGTCCGCGAGGCGGCGCGCCAGTTCCTCGAGGAGACCGACGTCGACGAGCACGGAACTGGTTCCGAGCCGGATCCCGAAGGCCAGCGAGCAGCCCTTCGAGCCTTTATCGACTACCTGTCGCGCCACGGAGCCGTCTACGCGTTCTTGCTCCGGGGAGGCATCGGCACGGACCCGGAGGTCGCCACGGTCCTCGAGAGCACCCGGGAGGCCTTGGTCGATCGACTGCTAACGCGCCTTTCACGCTTCGGAGCACGGGCCGACGACCCGGGCACGCGCCTTCGCCTGCGCGGCTTGATTGGATTCATGGAGGCGGCGAGCCTCGACTGGGCCGAAAGGCGGGAGCTCGACGGGGAGTCGTTCCTTCAGCTGCTT
>JBATLA010000187.1:0-6830 GCA_049669945.1 Polyangiales bacterium
TTGCAGAGGACAGGAACGACATCGACCCGATGCGCGACCCCTGCGCCGGCACAATCGACGACACGGGTTGTCGGTTTGGGGGAGACGCCCAAACGGAGGTCTCATACGCTATTTGGGGCGACTCGGATGCCGCCGCCATTCGCCCAGCCATCGAGCGTGCGATGCGCGACACCGGCAAGCGCGGCACCATCCTTTGGCTCTCGAGCTGTCCCCCTCTGATCGACGCCACCGTCCGTGAGCATTTCAGCGCGGACGCGTGCAATCGCTTTCGACGTGACGCGCTTCGCTTTCTCACTTCTGCTCATACCGACATCGATACGGTGTACCTGTTCGGGCGTTGGTGGCCGGTAGGTGAGGAGCTGTTGCCCACGCTGACTCGGACCATCGACGCGCTGAGGGCATCGGGAAAGCGGGTGGTGCTGCTTGGCAGTATGCCCAGGGTCGAGTGGAACGTCCCCCTCGTGCACGCGTTGAGCATTCGTCACTCGCTCGCCTTGCCGGAGCAGGCGACCCGCGCGGAGGAAGAGCGGCGACAGGACTCGGAGGAGGCGATCTTCGAGGACTTGGCCCAGGAGGAGGGCGTGAGCTTCGTTCGCATCTGGGACTTGTTCTGCCCGGACCGGTGCGTAGTCACGGCAGACGGCCGCTCCCTCTACTCGGACTCTCACCTCTCCTGGTACGGCGCCCGCGAGTTCCTCGGCCCCAAGCTCGAGCCACGACTATCGAGGGACACGCACCCCCTCCGCAAGCACACTCATTTCAAGCACTTGCGGACCACACCGCGAAAACGCGTCTTGCCCTAGCGATCGAATCCGAATGCGTGGGTGCTGAACTCGGCTCCAAGTTGCATCTGTTCGGTTGCTTGCTGGAGCTCCGCGGGAACGTCTCCGAAAAACATGAAAGGGCCGGAGTCCGCGATGGCAAGCAATTGCGGGAAGTGCCCGGCGGCTGTGGTGCTGAGGTGGAAGCCCATGGCGGCGGCGTCTTTGAACTCGTCGCGGACGTATAGGGCGTTGTCCCTTTCAGAGACGAAGCAGTGGACGGCCTCGGCGTCAGGTTCGTTTCGCTTCATGGCCTCGGTGACCTGTCGAGCTCCGGACGAGTCGAGGCCGCGCCTAAGGCGCGCTCGACAAGGTCTTAGCGAGCGGACCGTCTTCTTGCGCCTGTTTGGACCACCCTGGTTTGGCCCCCGGAACAAGGACCGCCACCGGCTCGGCGCCGCGGAGGATCTCGACTCTCCGATCCGACCATCTGCATTCTACTCCGTCGCGCACGTCGTACGCATCTTGCGATGCTGCGAACGGCGTCGGGTTCAAGAACGGCATTTGATTACGATCTTTCCAGTTGGTGGATGAGGGTGTCGGCGCCACGTTGTAGAGCCAGACGTCTCCGAGTCTGTTGTTGCTTGATTCGTCATCGCTGCGCGCTTCGCGGCGAGCTTACATTGCCTCTCCTGTGAACGGAACCAGGGGTGGTCGAAGCCAGAAGTCTCGTTGACCTGACGTTGACGTGGCGATGTGAAATCTAGTGATATGGGGTGACGAATCGCCAACACGGCGACGCGGAAAAGTCGAGGACGATGAGCGCCGAACTCCGCGGTACTAGCTTGTTATGTCGCGTGAGGAACTGCGCCGACAGGGCCTTTGTTTTTACTACGCTCCGGTCAGAAGACGAATAGGAGGTACGCGTAGAGAACCGCTATGGTCGCGGTGCCGGCGGACGCATTGGCTACTTCGAGCATCCCGACGCCAGCCGCGCTGGGAATTGTGACAAGCGCACCGGTGTAGGGCAGCCAATGCAGCAGCAATCGAGCCATTCTCTCCGGCCCGGGCAGCTCGACTCCCTCGTATGAGCCGAAAGCAATCGAGAGCATGATGTCGATCACTCTCTGAAACATCCATACGCAGAGAAACATGGTCCCGACAAAGACCCCTGTGGTAGCGATGATGACGTAGACACTCGACATGCTCTTCTCAGTGGCGGTGAAGTTGGGCTAGATGAGGCGCGCTGCGAAGAGGAAGATCCCTACCAACATCGCGATGATGATCGCGGCGGTCAACACGGTGGACAGACCCTCCGCGTTGGGTGGCTCTCCGGTCGATTGGCCTTGGTACGAGAGTGCCGCGCTGGGGACGACGCCGCTCTGGATCGCTTTCCCTGCGACTTGCTCGCCCTCCTCCTCCGAGGGGAGCGATTCGTGTTGCGCAAGGGAAGCGACCCGTGTCTCGCTGACCAGGCCGCCGAGCTTCCGCTGCGACCGCGGAGAAGGTGCAAGCTCGTTGAGCGCGTTGATCAACTCAGAGGCCGTCGCGGGACGCAGCTCGCGGTCCGGCTCGAGAAGACTGTCGACGATGTCGCAGAAGCTCTGCGGGGCTTCCGGCACGAGCTCCGCCAGAGGGGCTCGGTCGCCGCTCAGGATCTGCATGATGGTCGCCGGATCGTTGCTACGGTCGTATGGGCGCGATCCGCTCAAGCTCTCGTAGAGCACGACTCCCAGCGAGAACAAGTCGGAGCGGCCGTCGAGCGCCTCGTTTCTCAGTTGTTCCGGAGACATGTAGGGAACCTTCCCTTTTACCGCGCTGTGATGATGTGAAGCGCCCATCATCGCTTTTGCAACCCCGAAGTCGGTCAACAGTACCTCGCCGAGCTGACTCAACATGACGTTGGAGGGCGAGATGTCGCGGTGTACGACCCCTTGGCATGCGCCGCCGCGAGCACCCTGTCCCAATGACATCGGCTGAGTGTGCGCGTGACTCAAACCTTTGGCGAGCTCGATGGCAAGGAGCGATACGTGCTCGAAGCAAAGGTTCCTCTCAAGGTCGAGCAGCTTTCGCAGATCCACTCCATCAACTAGCTCGAGCGCCATGTATGGAGTGCCGTCGACGCTCCCGTAGTCGAGCACTCCGACGATGTTGCTGTGTCGAAGCTTCGCAGCCGTTCGAGCCTCTCGTTGAAGTAGCTGAATGAACGACACGTCCTCGCGCAAGAAAGGAAGCGCGAGCTTGAGGCAAACTCGTTGAGAGAAGCCATCGCTTCCTTGTCGGATCGCTTCGAAGGTTTCGGCCATGCCCCCGATGCCCAAACGGCGAACAATCCTATACGCCCCAAATTCTTTTCCGCAGAGGTTACGACCTGCACCATGAGCCTCTACCATCGCACCGAGAAGACGGCGGGCGTCAGGCAACACACAAGGGCCTTGCAAGAAGGGCCGGTCACATCGTGGATGCGTGCAAGGTTTGCACGTTGCCCCAGCGTCCTCGTCAGGGTGGATAGTAGCCAAACCCCAAGAGATCCCGGAGATCCTACCGACGTTCCCCGAACCGGTCAGGCTCGGTCCTGAGCGAGCGCAGGTGGAGACACGGTCGCCGGACAAATCCTCGGAACTCTGCGCCTCGTCCAGCTTGCCTGCCGACCAGCCCATTGGGTTGGAAGGAAATTCACGACGTGCTGAGCGTCCGAGTCGCACGTGGAGCTAGGCATCGAACGCCTGAATTCGTTCTCTCGTTGGGAAGCGAATGATCATCGGCCCGGTGACCCTTGCGGTTAATGTGAGCCTCCCCCCGGTGTCCCGTGCATCGCGCTCGATGGGACACCGGAGCGGAGAGCGTTGCGGCTTAGCTGCTCTGCATGCGGTGCACATCGGCGGCGCTCAGCGTTTGGCGGCCGATCCCCCAGCTGCCCTCCTTGACCTCGTTGACCAAGTATTGACTAGGATGTGGCGGTGAAGCCGGTGCGAGCGCCTTCACGAGACGCAGTTGAGCGCTGCTGCCAAGGTGTGCATACACCTCGGTGCTCTGCGCTGAGCGATGCCCAAGCTGGGCTTGGATCGCTTTGATCGGTTGACCAGCGGTAGCGGCTTGACTCGCCATCGAATGTCGGCCGATCTGGTGATGAGACAGCAGCGGGAGCCCTAGCGCCTTCTGTACGGTGCGCAACGGTCTCTTGTGGCTATCCAGGAGCTTAGGAAACGTCCCATCCTGCCTGAACAGGAACTTCGGGCCTGCATACCCATGGTCGACATGCCAGCGGATGGCCTCGAGAACGTCTCGGCCAAGCGCTGTCGTGTACACCTCGTGGTTCTTACGGCTGCCCAGCATCGCCGGGCGGTCCTTGTATCCACGCTGAATGGCACGATCGACGATCAACGTCGGAGGCACGTCCCGAATACGATCCCTCGAGATCGCGTAGACTTCTCCGGTGCGCAGTCCAAGGCGTGTCGTCAGGTAGAAGAACCTCGCGGAGAGGCCGTTTGTTCTTGCTCGACTCCAACCGGACTGAGGGTCACGGGCACCACTGCCACGTCGATCCTCGTTAGGCGTCGTTCGCATGTATGCGATCGGAGATGGGTACGCGTGCGAGCTGTCCTCCGACCACCCACTCCCTCACGTGATAGGGTCGCTTGCCCTGCGCCTCGTGGTAGGTGCGTCCCAGGACTTCGGCTACCAAACCGAGCGACACGAGTTGAACGCCGACGAGAATGAGAATCACCCCGAGCAGGAGGAGCGGCCGGTCGGCTAGCTCGGCACCGAAAGCGACCTTCTGAAACGTCAGGTACCCGCTGACGCCGAATCCCAACAACAGGCAGACCAAGCCCGACAAGCCGAACACTTGCATCGGGCGCGCGAGATAGGACTGCAAAAACAGAACCGTCAGGAGATCCAAGGTCACGCGCACGGTTCGTCCGATGCCGTACTTGGACTCGCCGTACTGGCGGGGATGGTGATTGACTTCGATCTCCGCGATTCGCGCACCAATCAGCGAGGCCATGACCGGAATGAAGCGATGCATCTCACCATACAGACGCAGTTCTTTCGCGAGCTCTGCGCGCATCACTTTCAGGCTGCATCCATAGTCGTGCAAGCGGATCCCCGTCGTCCGAGCGATGAGCATGTTTGCCAGGAACGAGGGCACGCGACGGTTGAGAAAGGCGTCCTTGCGATCGACACGCCATCCGGTGACCAAGTCGTACCCTTCGTCGAGCTTGGCGATCATCTTGGGAATGTCGAGTGGGTCGTTCTGTAGGTCCGCATCCATCGTGACGATGATGGCCCCACTCGCGCGGTCGATGCCCGCCTGCATCGCTGCGGTCTGGCCGAAGTTGCGCCGAAACCGGCCGATGACGAGGCGTGGATCGTTTGGCGCGATCCCACGCAGTACCTCGAAGCTGCGATCGGAAGACCCGTCGTCGATGCAAACGATTTCGTAATCGATGCCGGTAGGGTCCAGGGCATCGTGGATGCCTTCGATCATCGCGGGAAGGCTTTCCTCCTCGTTGAAGATCGGAAGCACGACCGAGACGTCCCGGGCGAACGCCTGCGAGTGAATGAAAGCATCTGTCATTGAAGCTGCTCTCCAGGGAGCACGGTCGCGACCATGATCAATGTCAGGCCAAATGGCGGCGCGATTCTGTTTTCGACATGCCGAAACCAAGGCGACAACCCTCGCCGCAGCATGCGATTGCGAAGACCCGGCGCACCAAACCGGAAAGAGTCATTGATGGCACGATTGAGAAGATGTACCGCGACAAACGTGGGTCCGACGCCGAGCAAGTTCCAGTGTCGAAGCTCCTCGACGCGAACGTTGGGCCGGTCGGCGAGCTCCCTCAGACGCTGCGCGGTGTAGCGGCGATGATGGCCGACGGCCACATCCTTGGGGCCGAAAAGGCTCGGCATTGCAGGGACACTCAGGATCAACCGCCCACCGGGGCGAACTGCCGACACCAGGCCGTCGAACGCGGCGGCATCGTCCTCGATGTGTTCGAGGCACTCCAGGCTGACGACGTTGTCCGCGCTCTCGCCTCGCTCGACGAACGACTCGATGGAGCTCTGCTGGATCAACGTCGGATCGAGCCCACGGTCGCGGAGGTGATCGCGCGCTGCTTGCACGATGCGTTCACTGACGTCGATACCGCGGACGTCGTAGCCGCGTTCGCCGAGCCACGCGACCATGTCGCCAGCTCCGCACCCGATATCCATGACGGTGCCTTGTTGAAGCCGAGCTGCGAGCAAGTGGCCGAGCGCATCGGCGCGAAAATCGGAGCCTCGCGTTTCGGCAAGAGCGATTTGCTGTCGTTCTAGATCTGAGATAGCGTCGACTTGCCGCATCTTGGGAGCACTCGCGCGCAACAAAAAATGGTAACACGTCGCCTTGCTCTCGCAAAACTCAGCATCCCAGGGCTTTCGATTGGCGATGCGCCTCGTGGGGCCGCTCCTGCTGGTTTGGGTCCTATGGCGCTTCGGTGATTTCCAGGCGCTCGGGAGCACTTTCAAGCGGGCATCCCTGTGGCCGCTCCTTGCGGCCATTGTCCTCGATGCGGGCGTCATTCACGCAAAGCTGGTTCGATGGCAGAGCTTGCTCGGGGCTTGCAAGGTCCGGGTCGGTACTGCGGAGGCCTACCGAGCGTATCTGCCTTCGCTCTTCCTCGGGCTAGCCACGCCTGGCCGAGTCGGCGACCTAGTTCGAATCCAATACCTGAAACGAGACCACGGCGTTCGGTACCCGGAGGGCTTGGCGGTGAGCGTCGTCGATCGCTTGTGCGACGTCTACGTTCTCTTGGCGTTCGTGAGCCTCGGGATCGTCCACATTAGCAACGCTATCTCGGCGCCACTCGCCCGCATCGCTTGGCTTGCGGTCGCCGGCGTTGCGGTCGCGCCCTTTGTCCTCTTCATGCCGGGGGTCGCGGAGCCTGTGGCAAGCTGGCTCTATGCTCGCGTCGCCGGTGCCGATGCGTCGGACGGACCGGCGGCGTTCTTCGACGCCCTTCGAAGCCAGATGGGCGGCGCGCTCGTCGTGCCGTTGGCGACGACCGCGATCGCCTTTCTCCTCAACTA
>JBATLA010000188.1:0-11226 GCA_049669945.1 Polyangiales bacterium
GTGTGACGTTGGTCGACGCCCGCTGCGCCGAAGGTGGGCTAGCCGTCAACGCCAAGGGCGTGCCGAGGACGAGGGCGAGGCTCGCCAGCCCCCAAAACCAGGAGTGACCAATTACAACGCGCACCCGCATACGCTAGAGAAGCCCCCTCCCCAGGTCAACAAACCCATCAATCCGCTGTGACTGCAATCTCCTGCGGGTGATTTCCCGTCAGGCGCGACGCCACGATATAATGGAGGAGTGCCGTTCAAGGATCAGACCACGAGCGCCAGTCAGACGGTCCTCACCGAGGTCGGCGAAGCGCGCGAGCCGAGCTCTGCCATCGGGAGCGGCTGTCTGATCGTGATCTACGGCCGCGAGATGGGACGTCGGGTGCAGGTTGGCACTGAACCCTTGGGCATCGGCCGCTCACCGCAGAGCCAGATCCAAATCGACCAAGAGAGCGTTTCGCGCAATCACTGCCGCATTCGGTTCTCGGGCACTGAGTTCTTGGTGAGGGACCTGGGCTCGACGAACGGCACCTATGTCAACGACAACCTCGTCGAAGGCGAAGGACGGCTCCGTCATGGCGACCAACTCAAGGTCGGGCGCACAATCCTCAAGTTCATCGTCGGAGACAACGTCGAGGTGCAGTACCACGAGGAGATCTACCGGCTGATGACTACGGACGGTCTCACGCAGCTGCACAACAAGCGCTACTTCGACGAGATGATCGATCGCGAGGTTGCGCGTGCGAAGCGGTACAAGCGCTCGTTCTCGTTGATCGTCTTCGACATCGATCACTTCAAGAAGATCAACGATCGCTTCGGGCATCTGGCCGGCGATGCAATCCTTCGCCAGTTGGGAGCCGTTCTGCTCGGGCGCCTTCGCATCAATGACGTCTTGGCGCGCATCGGGGGCGAGGAGTTCGCACTGATCACGCCTGAGGTCGGCCTCGAGGGGGCGAAGGAGCTGGCGGGCAAGATCAACCGCCTGATTGCGGACACGCGATTCGAGTTCGACGGCGCGTGTGTCGACGTCACAGTGAGTGTTGGTGTCGCCGAATGGCAGCCACACTACGAAGACGCGGCGGACTTGTTCCAAGCGGCGGACACCAAGATGTACGAGGCAAAACGCAGCGGCCGCAATCAGGTCTGCTTCTGACGATAGGTCTCGGGTCTCAAACGAGCCACGAAACCAACGAGCTCCAACAGCGCGATCGCAATGACGCGGAGCGATGCGCCGGTTTGACGCCCCGTCGGCCTCGCGAAATGAGTGACGGCGCACTCGCCGACACTCAACCGGGACCGTTTCGCTTCGAAGAGCAGCTCGGCGCTGATGAGGGCGCCATCGCTCCGCAGCTCGCTCGAACGAAGCAAGCTCTGTGGCAGCAGCTTGAACGCACAGTTGGCGTCGCGGACGTCAAGCCCGAGCGCCCGGTTGACTAGGGCCGTCCACGTCCGGCCCCAAAGCCCGCGCCACCAGCCGTCACTTCGAGCGACGCGGTAGCCCGCCACGACGTCGTGCTCACGCAACATCCGGGCGGCCAGCGGCAGCTCCCCGAGGTCAAACTGACCATCGCCATCCGTCAGGAAGATGAACTCCATGGATGCCCGATCGAGGCCGGAGCGGACGGCAGCGCCATATCCTCGATTGAGGCCATGGGTGACGATCGTCAGCTCGGGAACGCGACCTCGGAGCGCGCTCAGCACCCGCGCCGTGTCATCCGTGCTGCCGTCGTCCACGACGACGATCTCGAGCTCGGAAGCCAGGGTTCGGCCGACTTGGGCCGCCTGGCCGACCACCCCGGCAATATTGCCGGCCTCGTTGAAACAGGGAACCACTACGGAAAGCCGCATCGCCCGGAGCCTAACGCCAAGGGTGAGACCCTTGCCAGGCAAATAGTGCGTGGCTATGTTCGCCCACAGTACTGGAAAAACTTGGGTTCTCACCGAGTTGGAGTAGAACGAGCGCATGAGCGACGAAGAGGAAACAATCGCATCGATCCCGCCCCCGGACACCGGGGAAATCGAGTTCGGCAACGAGCTTCCCGTCCTGCCGATCCGCAACGCGGTCCTGTTTCCGGCAGCGGTGGCGCCGTTCGACGTAGGCCGCGAGAAGTCGGTTGCGCTCGTCGAGGATATCGAGAACCTCGATCAACCCATCATCGCGATCATCGCGCAGCGAGATCCGTCTACTGACGACCCGAGCCAGAACGACCTCTACCCGGTCGGCGTCGCGGCCCGCGTACTCAAAGCGCTCAAGCACAGCTCCGGCAACTACAGCCTCATCCTCCAAGGCCTGGTCCGCATCCGCCTCGAGGAAGTCGTGACCTCCGAGCCCTACCTCCGCGCGCGCGTGTCGCGCTTGGACGAGCCGGCCACCGAAGACGTCGAGAGCGAGGCGCTGGCGATGAGCCTTCGCGATATCGCCAAGCAGGTCATTCAGCTCATGCCTGAGCTCCCGCGAGAAGCCGGATCGCTGATCGACTCCATCCAAGAACACGGTCAGCTCGCTGAC
Source organism: Polyangiales bacterium (assembly GCA_049669945.1). Classification (GTDB taxonomy): domain Bacteria; phylum Myxococcota_A; class Polyangia; order Polyangiales; family Houyiibacteriaceae; genus SG8-38. The sequence continues at coordinate 2,498 of JBATLA010000188.1, forward strand.
TTGGTTGCGGCCAACCTCGATGCGCCGGTTGACGAGAAGGCGCAGCTCCTCGAAACCCTCGATGCCAAGGAGCGGATCCGCAAAGTCTTGCGCTTGCTGACGCGTCAGCTCGAAATCCTCAAGATGCGAGAGCGCATCAACTCGCAGATCAAAGAGGAGATGGGCAAGAACCAGCGCGAGTACGTCCTGCGCCAACAGCTCAAGGCCATCAAGGAAGAGCTTGGTGAGGAAGAGGGTGATCAGGGCGACCTCGACATCCTCGAGGAGCGGATCGCCAAAGCCAATCTGCCGGGCGAGGCCGACACGGTTTCGCACAAGCAGCTCAAACGGCTTCGCCAGATGCAGGTCGGTTCGGCCGAATACACGGTGGTTCGCACCTACATCGACTGGATTCTCGATATTCCGTGGAGCAAGCAGACCACCGACAACATGGATATCGCGGCGGTCCGCAAGGTCCTCGACGAGGACCACTCCGGCCTCGAAAAGGTCAAGAAGCGCATCGTCGAGTACCTCGCGGTGCGGAAGCTCAAGACCGACAAGAAGGGGCCGATTCTGTGCCTCATCGGACCGCCCGGGGTCGGCAAGACCTCGCTCGGCCGCTCGGTCGCGCGCGCGCTTGGGCGGAAGTTCCACCGAATCAGCCTGGGCGGCGTGCACGACGAGGCCGCGATTCGCGGACACCGACGCACTTACGTGGGCGCCCTGCCCGGCCAGGTGATCCAGGGCATGAAGAAGGCGACCACGGTCAACCCCGTTTTCATGCTCGATGAGATCGACAAGATCGGGCACGACTTCCGTGGCGACCCCGCGGCGGCACTGCTCGAGGTGCTCGACCCGGAGCAAAACGACACGTTCAGCGATCACTATCTCGAAATCCCATACGACCTCTCGAAGGTGATGTTCATCGCGACTGCCAACGTCGGCGACACGATTCCAGCGCCACTTAGAGACCGCATGGAGATCATCGAGATTCCCGGCTACACGCGCCGCGAGAAGCTCGACATCGCGCGCGTGCACTTGATTCCGAAGCAGCTCGACGAGCATGGCATCAAGCCCGAGCAGGTCACCCTCGAGGATCCGGCCGTGGAGTCGATCATCGATCACTACACGCGTGAGGCCGGTGTTCGCAACCTCGAGCGGCAGATCGCCAGCGTCGTCCGAGGCGTTGCCGTCAAGGTTGCCGAGGGCGAGACCGGACCGTGGACGGTCAGCGACGAGGAGGCCCTGCGACCCTATCTCGGCGCGCCGCGTTTCAGCTCGGAGGTCGCAGAGCGCACCGCCGAAACGGGTGTAGCGACTGGCTTGGCGTGGACGCCGGTCGGTGGAGAGATTCTCTTCATCGAGTGCACGAAGATGCACGGCACGGGCAAGCTTCAACTCACCGGCCAGCTCGGTGATGTCATGAAGGAGTCGGCACAGACAGCGATGAGCTACGTGCGCACGCGCGCGAAAGCGTTTGGTATTGCCGAAGACTTCCTCGAGAAGAGCGACATCCACATCCACATCCCCGCTGGGGGCATGCCGAAGGACGGACCGAGCGCCGGTGTCACGATGATGACCGCCATCGTCTCGCTGCTCACGGGCATTCACGTTCGGCATGACGTCGCGATGACAGGCGAGATTACGCTTCGCGGCCGAGTGCTACCGGTCGGCGGCGTCAAGGAGAAGGTGCTTGCCGCGCATCGCGCGGGCATCAAGCGCATCATCTTGCCAGAGCGGAACGCGGCGGACCTCGACGAGATCCCAGAAGAGGTTCGGGAGACGTTGGAGTTCGTGCTCGTTTCCAAGATGGACGCCGTCTTGGCGAACGCGCTCCTCGAGCCAAACCGACTAGAGTTCGACCTCAGCGAGCCACGCCCAGACAAGAGCGAAGCCGTTCAACCCGCGGCGCCATAGACGGCGAGGCTGGGGTCGCCGAGTGACACGATTGGTCCAGGCAGAGCGCGAGTAATGGACGACAGCAGCTTCCGCGTTGGTTACTGGCTGTTGGTTCCTGCCATCATCATCGCTGCCGGCATACTCGGCTACTACACGTTTCGCTCCTCCATAGAACACAAGGAGCTCGGCGAGGAGACGATCGCGCAATCGCTCTTGTCGGTTGCACAGCAAGGTGTCGAAGAAGTCGAGCGCTACATTCGGTCGGCGGACAACACCGTGTTCCGGTTGGTCAATCCGCATGACTCCAGCACGATTGACACGGCCTGGCTTCCGGCAGCGGAAGACCAGACTCCGAGCGTGCGCTCGGTTCTCTTGGTGGACCGGGAAGGTAACGTCATCCAATGGGCGAGCACGGAAGATCGCAAGACGCGGAGGACGTTTCTGCGCGTCTTTCGTCAGGAGCTCGTGCAATCGCTCGACCTCGGCTCGCCAGACCCCCACCTGCTTCGCCATCTACACCAGGAAGCCGACGGGAAGAGCTACCTGCTCTCGTACAAGGCCTACTCGACGCTCGCAGGAGACCTCACATACATCGTCGCTTACCACGACCCACTCTACTTGGTGAACCAGGTCTTCCCGATGATGCTCGGGTCTGATGAAGCGACGCCGCGCTACAACATCGTCGACGAAAGCAACAACGTCATCTTCGGTCCCGATCTCTCCGAAGTCGACGTCTACACCGTGGGTCACCGGTTTCCGAAGACGCTCTATGGGTGGCGCCTGCAGGTCGCACCGAGGCAAGCCGAGCTCCTCCAAGCACAGGGTCGCTCGCGCATGCGGGGCGCCGCGGCGCTGCCACTGATGTCGTTCGCCATCATTCTGTTGAGCGCCATTTTCTTTCTCTTCGCCGCCGAGAAGGAGCGCCGTCTCAGCCAACTCAAGAGCGAGCTCATGGCAAACGTCTCCCACGAGCTGAAGACGCCGCTGTCCGTCGTCCGCATGTTCGCAGACATGCTGCGGTCCAATCGCGTGCCGAGCGAAGAGCGGCGTCACGAGTATTTGGACATCATCTGCCGCGAATCCGAGCGTCTGACTTCCCTGATCGACAACGTGCTCGATTTTTCCGCACTCGAGAGCGGACAAGGAACCTATCGGCTCAAGAAGGGGGATTTGGCTGAAGCCGTCGGCCGCGCGCTCGATGCGTTTCGCTACCGCAGCGAGCAGGACGGGGTCGAGATCCACCTCGAGGCCGCTGAGGACCTTCCCCCGGTGCTGATCGACCAGGAAGCCATTGCCCTGGCGGTCATCAACCTGCTCGACAACGCGGTGAAGTACGGCGGACAGTCACCGGTCGAGCTCGAGCTCAGCGCCCGCCGGTCGGTCGTCGACATCTCGGTCCGCGACCACGGCCCGGGGATTCCGCCCGAGTCACTTCGCCTGGTGTTTGACCGCTTTTACCGGGGCCCAGACACGGGGCCGACGCGCGGCTCGGGCATTGGCCTGTCACTCGTCAGGCATATCGCGCAAGCGCATGGCGGGCGGGCATGGGCCAGAAACGCCGCTGGCGGCGGTGCTGTCGTCGGCTTCTGGATTCCTGCCGCTTCCGCCTAGCAGGAGCGCGTCTTTGCCGCTCCGCCCCAGTGCGGTTATCTTCGCCGCGATGGAGGACACAGGACAGAGCATCTTGCTCGTCGAGGACGATCCCGCTCTCGCGCTCGGGCTGTCGGATAGCCTGCGCTTCGAGGGGTACCGCGTCATCCACACCGCCAAGGGCGAAAAGGCAATCGAGCTCGCGCTCTCGGAGGCGGTCCATTGCGTCATCTTGGATTTGATGCTGCCCGACATCAACGGGTACCAAGTCTGCGAGACCATTCGCGCGAGTGATCCCATTCTTCCGATCCTCATGCTGACCGCCCGCGGCCAGGAGGCCGACAAGATTCGCGGCCTCGAAGCAGGCGCGGACGACTACATGACCAAGCCCTTTTCGATCGGCGAGCTCGTTGCACGCTTAAAGGCGCTCTTTCGCCGCGCTGGGCGTTCGGTGCGGCCGTCTTCCGCGGAGATCCAGATCGGCGAGATCAACGTCGAGACTGGAGCTCAAACGCTGACACGCGGCTCTGAGACCGAGCACCTGTCGTTCTACGAAGTGGAGCTCTTGAAGTTTCTCTGGGAGCGAGAGGGCGAACCCGTCTCGCGTGACGAGATCTTGGAGAAGATCTGGGGCCTCGAAGCGGGGCCTAACAACCGGACGGTCGACAACTTCATCGTGAAGCTTCGACGGAAGATCGAACCCAAGCCGGATAGACCAGTGCACATCCTCACGGTCTACGGCGTGGGCTACAAGCTCGTCTGCTAGTCGAATGGGAACCGGAGTCACGACTTTTCTCTGGTACGGCCTGTGCGGCGGCGTCGTGGCCCTGACGATCGTCGTCGGTGTCGGCCTTTTCCTGTGGGGGACGCACAGAGAGAAGCGCCGCAGGCAGGATCAGCCGCCGTCTTGACCAGGTGGTGGCCGCTCTGTACAACCAAGCCGCTTTGCATCGCATCGGGATTGGTGAGGAAACCTTTTGCCAGGAGAACAACAACGAGGCGGGATCGGCCGCCGGCTGGCAATAGCCATCTACTCAGTCGCCCTCGCCTACCTGGTCATCGTGGGGTTCGCCTCGGTCATCCCCCAGGTTTTTTGGCCGAAAACCGACGAGTCATTCGACCTCGATTGCGCGGACGGATTGGAGTTGCTGCGACACGAAGTGGACGAGCTCCGGCTTGCCTACCTCTCGACCAACGAGACGGACCCGAGTGCGATGACCATGGCACTTCAATCCTGGGACCTCCGCCTCAACGCGCTTGCAAAGCGCTGCGACGAGGACCAAGTGCACCTACTCAACCGCTATCGACACCGCGTCGAGCTGAACTTGCAGCGGTACATGCGTGAAGACGCTCCTCTCGCGGAGCGCGTGAGCGAAACCGTCGGCACGACAGCCGACTTCCCATCACCCGAAACACCGGAGCCCACTCCATGACAGAGCCGCCCGAAGAGGAAGGCGCCCAGACTTTCGAAGAGCTTGGCCTATCCGAAGACGTCCTCAACGCCCTGAAAGACATGGGCTGGGACACGCCCACGCCTGTTCAACGCGATTCCTATCCACTCGCCATCGCTGGTCACGACATCATCGTGCAGTCGCGGACCGGCACCGGGAAGACGGGGGCCTTCGGAATCCCGTTGGTCGACAAGTTGATCACTGAAGACGGCGACGAGCAGGCGCTCGTGTTGGCGCCTACCCGCGAGCTGGCCTTGCAAAGCGCAGCCGAGATCGAGAAGCTCGGCGCGAATCGGAAGATCGACACCATCGCCGTGTACGGCGGCTCATCGATGGACAAGCAGGTGCGCGCGCTCGAAAAAGGCGCGCGGGTCATCAGCGGCACCCCGGGCCGCGTGCTCGATCACCTCAAGCGCGGAACGATGGACGCATCCAAGTTGCGGATCCTCGTGCTCGACGAGGCCGATGAGATGCTCTCGATGGGTTTCGCCAAGGAGCTCCACGCGATCATGGAGAGGCTCCCGAAGAAGCGACAAACGCTTCTGTTTTCGGCGACGGTGGACCGAGCCATCAAGCGCGTTGCCGAAAGGCACATGCACGACCCTCAGTTCCTGGGTCTGTCGGGTGACCACGTCGGCGCGCTCGGCATCGAACATTTCGTGTACATGGTGACTGGCGTCGGACGGGTCGCGAATCTGATCACCGTACTCGAGACGGAAGATCCGGAGAGCGCTCTCATCTTCTGCAACACGAAAGCCGAGACCGAGGAGGTCTCTGCAGCGCTCAAGCGAGCCGGATTCAACGCAGAGTGGCTAAACGGGGATCGCCCTCAGCGGGAACGCGAAGAGGTGCTCGGCCGGGTGAGGCGCGAGGAGCTTCGCTTCTTAGTCGCCACGGATGTCGCCTCCCGCGGCATCGATTTGTCGCACTTGACGCACGTCATCAACTTCTCGCTTCCTGAGAACGTCGAGCAATACGTCCACCGGACCGGACGCACGGGCCGCGCCGGACGAACGGGCACCGCGATCACGCTCGTCGGACCTACCGAGCTCGGGATCCTGTACTACCTGCGACTGCAATACCGCATCTTCCCGGTCGAGCGAACCTTGCCGAGCGAGGGGGAGCAACGAACTCGCCAGGAAGCCGATCGCATCGCCATGATCGACGCTGCCTACCCGAAGCCCGTCAGCGAGCGTGACCTCGCATTGGTGCGCCGCTTCATGACACACGCCAACGCGGAGCGAATGCTCGCAGGGCTCCTTGGCGCGTTCTTCGGAGACGATACGGGGGACATCGACAAGGTCGCTGCGGCCAAGCGCCGCCGTGGGAAACAGCACCCGGACGACCACAGCAAGGTGGACTCCGACGAGGAGGCCGCCGAGACGACGACCCTCTACGTCAACGTCGGGCGCCAGGACGAGCTCAAGGCGTCCGAGCTGGGGCGCCTGCTCCGCGACCGCACTGGCCTGAAGCGCAACGAAATCGGACGCATACGGGTCCGAGACAAGCATTCGCTGGTCGACGTGCCAGAAGACCGGGCACAAGAGGTCATCGAGTCGATGGCGGGGACTGTTCTACGGGACCGCGAGCTCGAGCTGGAGCTCGCCAAGAGCGGATAGCCCCAAATTTGGGGCCGGTCCTCCGGTCGTCTATCTTGTTGACGGGTAGATGCCGGAGGGGATTGCATCGAGTCGGCCAGAGGCTTCGGGGTTGCACCCAGGCGCCGTGGTCGGTGGTAGGTTCGAGGTCGTCGACCGCATCGACGAGGACACGCAGGCCGTCGTTTGGTCGGCCAAGGATCAGCAGACCAAACGCGCCCTTCTCGTTCGGGTCATTCGTCCGGAGCTCGTCTCGTCTGGCGCGGCGCCGCAGCTCCGAGAAGCGTGCCGCAACGCAGCGACGCTGTCGCATCGCAACATTGCTCGCGTCTTTGGCATGGGAAAGACGCCGCGCGGCGAGCATTTCATCGCTGGGGAATGGATCGACGGCACTCGCCTTTCGGATTTCATTCAGGAACGCGATCGCGATGGCGACCCAATTTCGCTCCGCGGCATCTACAATGTCATCGCGCATCTCTGTGGTGCGCTCAGCTACGCTCATGCGAACGGACCTCACGGGACACTGCGCCCGAGCGTGGTGTGGGTGACACGGGGTGGCCGGGTCAAGCTGCACGACTTCGGCGTCGGTCGGGTTCTTCTCGACTCGGCGGGTGCCGATGCATTCAAGACGGCGGACCATGCATGCCTTGCACCCGAGGTGAAGCGCGGAGAGGCCCCGACGTCGCGCAGCGATGTGTTCGGCATCGGTGCGATTCTCTACGAGCTCCTGACGACGCGCGCGCCGGGCTCCGACTTCGCCGCACCGTCTCACGTGCGCGACGACATCCCAGCGGAGCTGGACGGAATTCTCTTCCAGTGCCTGGCGCCTGATCCGAAGGATCGGTTCGAGTCACCCGAGGCCGTTCGCAACGCGCTCCTGCCGTTCGTGACGGAAGCGAACTCGCTCCCGCCGCCTGCTGACGCCGGCGTGAGCGTCGACATCGACCTCGGCTCCGTGCTGCCACCGGCCGACCTCGAGATCCCGGGTGTCGACATGGCGAACATTCCTCCGCTGGCGCCGCCATCCGCGCCCAAACGGCGACGCATCGCAAGCCTCATCCACGAGCTTTCCACCGATCCCAAGCAACGGTGGATGGTCGCGCGTGACAAGATGGATCACGGCCCGTTCAACGCGCGCGAGCTCATCGAGCGACTCAACGTCGGCGGATTCGCGGGCGACGACCCGACGATGAACACGGACACTGGCGAGCGAAAGAAGCTCCGCGAGTGGCCCGAGTTCCGTGAATTCGTTCTGCAGCGCGAGCACCAGGACACCGCGGCGGCTGAGCAAGCCGCGCGGGTCAATGCACACCGCGCCGAAACGCGTTCGTCGGCAATGAAATGGCTGATCGCGGTCTCGGTGATTGGATTGGTCGCCCTGGCAGTTGGCGGATTCCTGCTTTCCCGGTCGAGCGGCATGCGCGAGATCGCAAACATGGAGCTCGACGATTTGTTCAAGCTCGGAAAGATCACGACGGGTGAAGCCGGTTTGCTGCCGGACCCCCCCGTGAGGAAGCGTAAGCGCGGTTCGACCGCAGCTCCGGCCAGGCGCGCCAGCGGCGACGGCGCCTTCGCAAGCTACTCGGAAGCGATGAGCCGAGCGATGGAAATTGGCGACGCGTCACAGGGCGGCGGAGAAGGTCGCCTAACTGGCGGTCAGGTCGCGAGCGTCATGAACCGCAACCTCAACCGGTTCTACAGCAAGTGCGTGATCCCCGAGGTCAAGGGCGGTGGTAAGCCCGGCTCGGTCAAGGTCGACCTCGCGATCGCGGGAAGCGGCTCCGTCATGGGCGCGACGATCCACGGTGGCAGCGGATCGTTCCAGGGATGCATGGGCCAGCAGATCAAGACGGTGCGGTTCCCGACCTTTGGCGCGCCAAGAATGGGCGCGCGGTACACCTTCACGGTCAACTGAGTCACCGGAGAATCGGAGGCGACGCACGTGCTCGCGAGCGGCGCATGGTATGCAGCCGAGGAAGTGATGCGGTACTCGATGCGACCAACGACAGCCGCCGGAACACCCCCAGCACACCCCATGCGCCCTGCTGTGATCAGGACGGGAGCTACACCTTCAGCGCTGCCGCGACCTTTGGAATCCTCGCAAAGCTGTCCTTGTCGGCGGCCTTCTCGAGTGCGTCCTGAGGTGTGACAACACCCTGTGCGACGAGCCCGGCGAGCACAGCGTCGATGCTTTGCATGCCGTGGGTCGCGC
>JBATLA010000189.1:0-4975 GCA_049669945.1 Polyangiales bacterium
AGTCTATCAACATCCAAGTGGGAAGGACGTCCAGGAAATTGCTTCCCTAGGACAAGGGCTCGGTGCAGCCCGTCAGAATCGAGGGGGTTAGGCCCGTGCCCGTTCAGCGGAGAAACTCTTACAAGCCGGGATAGAAGTCCTGCTTCTTCACGAGCTCCTAGATGGCAGCACGCACTCGGCCATCTTGCGTCCAAACTCTCCGTCGTTCGAGATCCCGGCCCGTGAAAGCAAGAAGGAAGTCGCCCTCGCGACCTACCGGATGGGCATCGTCCACATCCTAGAAGGCTACGATCACCTCTTGTTCCTTCTCGCCCTGATGCTCATCGTCACCGGCTTCTGGCGCCTCGCGAAAACCATCACGGCATTCACCGTCGCCCACAGCATCACCCTCGCCCTAGCCACGCTAGGCGTCGTGAACTTCCCAACTGCGCCCACCGAAGCCGTGATCGCGCTCAGCATCGTCTTCCTCGCCGCGGAAGTCATCCGCATGCGCAATGGCGAGGAGGTGCTGACGCAACGCTATCCCTGGGTCGTTGCGTTCGGCTTCGACGCATACCGGTAACGCCGCCCCGAGGCGCGTGGCGTCTGGCCCCCTATGCCATCGGCGGCCTCGCCACCTTCTGGACCATCCAGCGGCTCGTCTCGATGCTTCCCGCCGGAACCTAGCGCTGCTGTCGGTCTGGTCGCTCGGGGGCAAGCCGCTGGATGGTGGCCGCGACAAGCGCGGTGGTCCAGCCGAACATGATGATCCCGTTGGCCGCTTCGAAAGAAGCCAGGAGGCGCCAGTCTGGCGGGAGGGTGACGTCCCCGTAGCCCAGGGTCGTGAACGTCACCATTGAGAAATAGAGCGCCTCTTCGAGTTGCTCGATAGCGCCCACCCAGAGGTAAGCTTGAGCCCACAAGACCGCATCGAGAAGCGAAACCAAGAACATGAATACGACGAGCCCTGCGATCAGCACGCTCCGCTGCAGCTGCCTTGCCGTGGTGAAATGCATCAAGCGCCCTGTCGTCTTCAGCATGACCATCACGCCGGTCGTGGCCATGCCATGAAGGACGGTCGTCACCAGAACCAGAAAGCAGCCTAAGAAGACTTGGAACCACATGCGCGCTTGCGGGCAGTTGTAAGTGGTGTTCGTTTCGTTCGCAAGCGTCGGCTTGATGGTTTTGTACCGGGCACGTTGATACAAGCCGGTGTACAAGAGGTAACACCATGAGCCTGCTGCTAGTCATCTCCGTCCTGTTCGTCCTCACCGCGGTTCTCGGGGTCGTGAACGAGCGCTATCTTCGGCTGCAGCCCAGCATCGGCCTGATGCTGCTGGCGCTGGTCATGAGCCTGATGTTCTTGGGCCTCAAGAGTGCGGGCATCGTCGCGGGGCTGGGTTTCTTAGACGCGCTCGTCGACGGTCGCTACCTCAGCAACGTCCTGCTCAACGGCGTGCTGTGCTTCATGCTCTTCGCCGGAAGCGCAGGCGTGGAGTTCAAATCGCTCGAAAAGGACGAATGGACGATCGGGACCCTGGCGATCGGAGCGACGCTAATCGCCTGCCTCTTGACGGGCGCGCTGCTTCACCTCGTGCTCGGATGGCTAGGGGTCTCCCTCGCCATCGGCTACGCCCTCGTCTTTGGCGCGCTGATCTCCCCAACCGACCCGATTGCCGCTCTCGCGATCCTGAAGGCCGCGGGCCTGCCGCCGCGTCTCGAGGCCATCATCAACGGCGAGTCGCTCTTCAATGACGGGGTGGGTGTGGTCCTGTTCACCTTGGCGCTGGCCTATGCGCAGGGCTCGGGTCACGACGGCTCGCCGCTTGCCCTTTTTCTTCGTGAAGTTCTCGGAGGCGTGGGGCTCGGGCTGGCGGTCGGCGTCGCGATTCACGTGATGCTGCTTCGTACGCAGAGCTACGCCAACCAACTATTGGTGACGCTTGGCTGGGTCGCCCTCGGCTACAGCGTAGCGCTGCAGATCGACGTATCGGGTCCCATCGCGATGGTCGTCGCGGGTCTCGTCGCTGGCAACGTGACCATCCCGCGCCTGTCCGAGGAGATCCGCGCGCCTCTTCGGACCTTCTGGGCGGGAGTGGACGATCTCCTCAACTCGCTTCTCTTCGTGATGATCGGACTCACGGTCGTCGTGGTGCACAGCCTGCCGTTTGCACCGCTGATCAAGACGCTGCCGGTTGCCATCCTCGTCTGCCTCGCCGCCCGAGCGGTGAGCGTGTACGTGCCGATCTTCTTCCTGAACGTGACCCACACGCTCGAGGGCGATCGGAAGGGCGTCACCAAGCTTCTGACCTGGGGCGGTCTGCGAGGCGGCCTTGCGCTGGCCCTCGCCCTCTCGCTTCCGGAGAGCCACGACAAGCCCTTGCTCGTCAACATGACATTCGCGGTGGTCGCCTTCTCGCTCCTGGTTCAGGGCTCGACCATCGCAAAGCTCTTCAAGCCCGACTACTTGAAGGCGTTGCTGAAGTAGCGATTGCATCTGCGAGCGAAAGGAGCGTTCTCTACGGCACGTGGACGTGCTACGACCTCGGCGTGGCGAAACGCTGTTGGCTCATCCTGGGCATCGCGGTGGCATTGCTCGCAAGCGGGGGCGCGCGGTCTACCGCGCGGGCCGAGCCAGATTCGGGCGAGGGACCGGTTGAAAGCCCGGTCGAGGAGCCTGTGGCTGGGTCGAGCCGGTTTCTGAACGGGCTCTCGTGGCAGCTCTTGGTGAGCTCCTACTACATGTTCAACGCGCATCGCGTCGCGGGGCCGTACAACGACCTCGAATATCCCTATGCGGACGCCATGGGGTTTGGGCTCGTGTTTGCGGGCGGCGATGTCGCGTACCGCGCCGACAAGTGGGGGCTGACGATTGCGCTCCGATGGGGGCAAAACGTCGATCGGCTCACGGAGTTTGCGCCCCTGAGCCTCGGCTACGCGACTTGGATCCCGTGCAAGAAGCTCACGCTCGACTTGGGTTACTTCGATGCGTTCATCGGGATCGAGAACGAGAACGAGTGGAAGAACCCGACCTTCACGCGCGGCATCATCTACTTTCGGATGCAACCGTTTCGGCACCTCGGCTTCCGCGCCTTGATCGAGCCCCACGACCAGGTGGACATCACGATCATCGTCGCCAATGGAAGCATCTTCGGCACCCGGTTCCCTTCCGACGTAGCCGATGAAGTCGTGGCTCCGGCCGTCGGCGCGCAACTCCGCTACACACCCGGCACGAGCACCGACCTCCGAATTGGCGCGGTCGCCAGCCCCAATGGCTCCGACGGCAACCGAAACTGGCAAGCGATTATCGACTTCATCGCATCGTGGGCTCCCGGCGCATGGATGCTTTTCGTTGACGGCGACTACGAGTTCTCGCGAAAGGGAACACTCACCGGGCTCCCTGTATCGAAGCAGTGGGGCGTGAGCCTCGGTGGCCGCTATGCGATATCGGATGATTGGTCGGTGGGCGGCCGTGGCGAATACTTCGGCGCGAGCGCTGGATCCGAGCCGGGAAGACAGTTCACCGTGACCGGTACGGTTCGCTACGCGCCCGTGGAATACCTCATCATCAGCCTGGAGCCGCGCGCCGAGTTCGCCGAGAACGACATCTACTTCTCGCGCCCCTTCGTCACTGACCCCGCTACCGGTGAAACGATGCCTTCGCTCAATAAGGATTGGTTCTTCGGATTTTGGATCGGGGTGACCGCTCGCTTGGGCAACTAGCTGCTACCAGCGTGCCGTCGCGGCTAACATCTCGCCAGGGCAGGTTCGCGGTCGGTGCTTTGGAATCACCTTTTCGATGGTAGGCTAGGCTCGACGTGCGAAGCACAAAGCCATCGTGCCGCAACAACTGCCAAGCGGACTGTCGGCGAGTATCGTGATGAGTTCGAGCGTCCGTCCACCAATGAACGAACCGCCCAAGCGTTGGAAGAACCGTCTGCAGCAGATCCCTATCCTCGGGCTCGCCCTGCGCGCGATCGAAAAGGGCAACCAAGACGACGCCAAAGACATGGCGGCAAGCATCGCCTACTTCAGCTTCTTCTCGCTGTTTCCCCTCCTGGTCGGAGTCGTTGCAGGCGCCAGCTTGTTCTTGGATCGAGTCGACATCCAGTCACACCTCGGTCGAATACTGTCGGGCGATTTCCCTGGCAGCGCCGATTTTCTGAGAACCAACATCGAAACCTTGGTCGCGCAACGAGGCGCGGCGAGCATCGCCAGCGTGCTTGGGCTCTTGTGGTCCGCCAGCAAGGTGTTTGGCGCCTTGAATCGGGGGATCAATCTCGCGTTCGGCGTCCCGGAGGAGCACCCGTTCTATCTGTCCAAGCTTCGATACTTCGCAATGACCGTTGGCCTGTCGCTCTTGCTACTTGTCGCGGTCGGCGCCTCCACGGTGCTCGACCTCGTCAGTCAACTAGACCTCACGCGATTTGGTTTCGACGGGACGCTCTTTGCGTCTCTCGGCGGCCGCGTCGCGAGCCTCGTCTCGATCTTCGCAACCATCACCTTGCTCTACAAGCTGGTTCCCTACGAGCGACACGCGTGGCGCGACATCTTGCTGGGAGCGCTGGCCGCGACGCTCTTGTTCGAGCTCGGCAAGGCGCTGTTCGTTCTCTATCTGAGGAACGTCGGCAACCTCGAGGCCGTCTACGGTTCACTCACCTCCGTGATCGTGCTCCTCTTGTGGCTCTACTTCTCGGCGCGGGTTCTGCTGTTCGGGGCGGAGATTTGCGCCTTGCGGATCGACGACCGCTTAGCCTCTGCTCAGTAGCGCGCTCGAGGAATGTCGATGCTCGCTAACGCCCTTGAAGCTTGCTTTCCAACTCGCGAACCCGCACCCCGGCGTCGGGCTCGAGGAATGGAAAGTACGCGATCGATTGCTCTAGGGTGAGCAGATCGGAGAGGAACTGGTAGAGCGCCTGGCGCTCGGAGGTGTTGGCGCTGATGAGCTGATCCTGTGCGTCAATCAGGTCGAGCAGCGTCGAGTCCCCGTCGAGAT